>NZ_JAWOUS010000027.1:0-43046 GCF_033339495.1 Vibrio sp. 2134-1 | reverse complement strand
CCATAGCGTTTTGGACCCACCTGATTTCCATGCCGAACTCAGAAGTGAAACGAAATAGCGCCGATGGTAGTGTGGGGTTTCCCCATGTGAGAGTAGGACATCGCCAGGCTTTAGTTTTATTTTCACTTTTTCGAAAAGTGAAGACAAAAGCGGACACTTGCTTATTAAAGCGAGTGATACCACTGCGGAGTGGTAGTTCAGTTGGTTAGAATACCGGCCTGTCACGCCGGGGGTCGCGGGTTCGAGTCCCGTCCACTCCGCCACTTATTTGAGCGTCGTCTCAATAAACACGAATTACAGGGGTGTAGCTCCAATTGGCAGAGCAGCGGATTCCAAATCCGCGTGTTGGGAGTTCGAATCTCTCCACCCCTGCCATACTCTAAAGCCTCAGCAGTAATGCTGGGGCTTTTTTGCATTTGAAGAAAAGAGAAGCTGACTAGTTGGAAGAGTTGTCGATTCCTCTGATACCAAAGTATCGGGGGATTGAAAGCTCATATCTCCGGGGTATTGGTCCACTTCACCTATCCCCCATGCTCATAAGCTCTGGCTTAGGTCAGGGACTCTTTTATTTCTAACGAATATGGCATATCTTTGCTTCAGATAGTTTTATTTTCTAGTAATGTATAATGTAATTACTAAATGTTGATGTATCGCTTTGCTCTTTCTGTTTTACCTTCGAATTTCATAACACTTTTTCTTCGTTATCGAGCACATCTGATTCACAATCTATTGAAAGGTCAGTGGTAACATTGGCTTGGATGATTACTGACTTGGTTCCTGTTATCATCATGCATTAATGCTAATAATTAGGAAGTAAGTTTATGCCACATTTTCGATTCCGTGCTGTAGAGCCACAAGCTGTTCAGGCATTATCAAAACCCCTTACGGATGAACTTCAGCCTCTAATGGACTGTCCGCGTGAGGATTTTACTTTTGAGTATATCTACACTACGTTTTTCAATGAGGGTGAGGTGAGTGCTGCATATCCTTTTGTCGAAGTGCTTTGGTTCGACCGTGGCCAGGAAGTGCAAGATGAAGTTGCCAAGCTTATTACGCAACAAGTGCGCGGTATCGCTGGTGCCAATATTGATGTTGCAGTTATCTTTTCCGCCTTATCTCCTAAAGCTTATTACGATAATGGCGAACACTACTAAAGGTTAAAGGCTATGAGGCTGAGTTTCATTGTAACTTTGGGTTTATGTTTCTCAGCTTCAGTATGTTCTACTCCTTGGGAGTCTGCGGTTAATCCTACCCGAAACTCTTCCTCCTCTATTGGTAGTTATGCTAACGGTTGTTTAGATGGTGCATTACCCTTGCCTCTCGATGGCGTTGGTTATCAAGTCTTACGTAGTAAAACGAAGCGCTACTATGGGCACCCTAAAACGATAGAGTTTATTGAAAATCTGGCGCTTAAAGCTCATCAAAATCTCAACACCACTCTGTTGATTGGTGATTTGTCTTTACCTAGAGGTGGAAGGTTCTCCTCTGGTCATTCTAGTCATCAAACCGGGTTAGATATCGATATCTGGTTAAGGCTTGCTGACCAACCGCTTTCTTATAACGAATTACAACTTCCTAAGCCCATGAGTGTGGTGGATTTAAAAGGTTATTCCATACTTAATCATCGCTGGGAAGAACGGCACTTTAAGCTAATTCGGTACGCTTCAAAAAGTAAGGATGTTGCACGAATTTTTGTACATCCTGTTATTAAGGAGCAACTTTGCTTGCAAGAAAACGGCAAAGATCGTTCTTGGTTACGTAAAGTACGTCCATGGTGGGGGCATCATTACCACTTTCACGTCAGGTTATCTTGTCCTGATTCGAGCGACTATTGTGTTGATCAAGCTCCACCTCCAGTAGGCGATGGCTGCGGTGTTGAGCTTGCAAGTTGGGCCCCGAAAGCAAAACCTATTGATACCCCTCCACGGGTAAAAACAACCTCTAAGCCCAAACGAAAAAAAGTCGTTCCACCTCAATGCTTGCCGCTTATCAATCCTAATTAGTGTTACTCTTCAGGTTTATCTGTACTTGGTGATCTCTTTTATGAAACTGGAGAAACATCATACTTTTGTCTACATTGAATAGTACCAATACAAAAACTAACCCAATTAGTTTTGGGGACATATTATAGAAATCCAAATTAAACAAAGAGTTGTAGTATGGGTAAGTTGTAACTTCTCTGTTTAGAAAAAGATCTTTCGTCACGATACTCTGGTTTCTTAGCAATATGTCTGTCAGTTGGCTAAAAAGCGATAACAACGCAGACAAGTGTGTAAGGCAGGGATATGCCCTTTTCCTGTTAGAAGAGTAAATCAAGGACAAAACCATGACTATGATTTGTGCAAAAGAATTTGCAGAGTGGTTAAGACACAGATTTAGCAGTGATACTAAAGGAGTCTCTTTGACTCGAGAGGATGTGAATCACCTGACTGGGCGTCAACGCCTTGATCCGGGTTTTGTTAATGATGTGCATTATGAGCTGATGCAATATGGGATGGCTTTCGTTACTGATACGAGCCGAGAAAACTTTTATTTAATACCTGTTTCTCAAGCGGAGAATTGGCGTGAGAGACTAGAGTATCATTTTGAAAAAGAGCTATTCTGCAATATTATCCCTATTGAAAAATCAGGTTGAGAAAAGGTTCAACTTTGATGTCAAAGTTGAACCTAATTGCTCTTATGCTAACCCTTGAATAATCACGAATTTTTCAAGCAACTGCTCTTCAGTTTCGACATGGTTCGGATCAGTGATTATGCATTTTGTAATTGGACACACTGACTGACAGGTCGGCTTTTCGTAATGCCCCTTACACTCTGTACATAGCGCTGGATCAATTTCGAAAATGCTCTCTCCCATACTGATTGCCCCATTGGGGCATTCGGGATCACACATGTCGCAGTTAATGCATTTATCAGTAATGAGCAAGGCCATGGTTACTTACCTGTCGGGTTACGGGTGTCCTGCCCTGAGTTTAGATTACGCATTAATAGGCCATATTCTAAATCTAGCTCTGCTGGTACTGGAATGAATACAAAGTGACCGTTTCCTTTCGCGTCTTCAATAGACTCTGATTTGCGGTTTTCCATTGCCTCTAGCGTGAAAACAATATTGCCTTTTGGCGTCATTAGTTCAAGGCTATCACCGACAAGAAACTTATTTTTTACTTCTACTTCAGCCATGTCACCACGACGTTTGCCAGTGAATTCACCAACAAACTGTTGAGCATCAGAGACTGAGTAACCGTAATCGTAGTTTTGGTAAGTATCGTGTGTATGACGGCGTAGGAAGCCTTCAGTGTAGCCACGGTGAGCTAGGCTTTCTAGTGTACCCATTAGGCTTTCATCGAATGGTCGACCTGCTACAGCATCATCAATTGCTTTACGATAAACTTGAGCGGTACGTGCGCAGTAGTAGAACGATTTAGTACGACCTTCAATTTTCAATGAGTGAACACCCATCTTAGTTAAGCGTTCAACGTGCTGAACCGCTCGTAGGTCTTTAGAGTTCATGATGTAAGTACCATGCTCGTCTTCGTAAGCTGCCATTTTTTCTTCTGGACGGTGTGCTTCAGAAAGTAGAACGACTTCATCTGTTGGTTTACCGCGACCAATTGTGGTTTCAGGGCGCTCGTCTTGTACTTCGACAGGCTGTGCTTCAGTCGGGTCGAATTTCTCTACGATGTCACCAGTGTCGTTTTCTTTACCCTCTTCAACTTTGTATTCCCAGCGGCATGCGTTAGTGCAAGTGCCTTGGTTAGGGTCACGTTTGTTGATATAGCCAGAAAGTAGGCAACGACCAGAATAAGCCATGCATAATGCACCGTGAACGAATACTTCAAGTTCAGTTTCAGGGCAATGCTCACGAATTTCTTCGATTTCTTCTAGAGATAGCTCGCGAGAAACGATCACACGTTCCACGCCATTCGCTGCCCAGAACTTAACGGTCGCCCAGTTTACAGCGTTCGCTTGTACAGAAAGGTGAATTGGCATTTCTGGGAAAGCTTCACGAACCATCATAATTAGGCCTGGATCTGACATGATCAATGCGTCAGGACCCATCTCTACGATTGGCTTAAGATCACGGATGAACGTTTTTAGCTTCGAGTTGTGTGGTTGAATGTTACATACCACATAAAGCTTTTTGCCTAGGGCGTGGGCTTCATCGATACCGATTTTTAGGTTCTCGTGGTTAAACTCGTTGTTACGTACGCGAAGGCTGTAGCGAGGTTGGCCAGCGTAAACTGCATCTGCCCCGTAGGCGAATGCGTAACGCATGTTTTTCAGGCTGCCCGCTGGAGATAGTAGCTCAGGCACGAATGCTTTCTCAGTTGTCATTGCTCAATTCTCTTTTATCTGATCACAAGTCAGGCCAATTCCACCTAATGGAAATGGGGCGCAAATTTTACGTCAAAATGTGAACTGTGACTAGGGTAATTGTGCTTCAGATAGAAAAACGCCCTCAAAAAAAGTGAGGGCGTTATGGTTAACCTTTATACAATATTATGCGTTAGGATTCGGTAAGCCGCCTAGCGCATCGTATAGGTTGGGAAGGAAAGCACTGAACTCTCCACACATTAGAGAGAAGTCTGCATCAAATCGAGCTGCTTGATCTTCACGTGGAATATCATCGTTTTGATCTTTCAATTCCTCAGAGAATTTTAGACGTTTGATGCCTGCATCTTCCGTCATAATGAACTCAATACGATCTTGCCAATTAAGCGCAAGTTTCGTCACGACTTTATCCGCAGCGATGTGGTTGCGGATTTCATCAGTGGTTAGCTCTTGCTTCTTACAGCGAATCACACCACCTTCTTCAAGTACGGATTTTAGCTCAGCTTCGTCCATCATGCTGATACCTTGAGGTGTGTCACCGCTTTTCACCCACTCGGTTAGCGTAGTTTCAATCGCCACTTCTGGAATAGCAGGAACAACAGGTAAACTACCCATGGTTTTACGAAGCAATGCTAATACATCTTCTGCTTTTTTATAGCTGCTTGCATCAACAAGGATAAAACCTTCTTTTGGCATGATGAGCACGTGAGTGTGGCTGCTGCGGCTGAATGCGCGCGGCAGTAAATCCATTACGATGTCATCTTTCAGGTTGTCTTTCTCTTTCTTCTTCAGAGGACGACCTTCTTGCGCTTCCATTGCTTCTACTTTTGCATTCAATGATTCTTTGATCACAGAGGCAGGTAGCATTTTCTCTTCTTTCTTGGCGCAAATCAGAATGCGGTTTTCTGACACGTGAGTCATCATATCGCCATGTCTACCCATTGCACTGACCCAGCCAAATTTCTGTTTGTCTTGACTGCCACACGGGGTGAATCGGAATTCAGACAGCTGAGTTTCTAGTTGTTCGGCGTTAAAAGTAACCTCGCGGTTAACGCGGTATACCAGACAGTTTTTAAACCACATAAATCTTCTCTAGGCTTGATGACAAGGGACTAATCATAGGGAATTTTTGTGCTGATGTCTTAATAGAAATGAAAAATATCCGAATGAACCTCAAAAGAAAGTTATATGAAAATTTGTTTTCAAAGGTCACAAAAGTGTCATAATTGGTAGTGATAATGCTTATGCATAGAGAGGCGCTTTGTCTCTTAAATTCATTAGCTCAACGAACATAAGGTTACTCAATTATGTCTAGAAGGATTCTGGTTGTTGAAGACGAAGCTCCTATTCGCGAAATGCTGTGCTTCGTACTTGAGCAGAAAGGTTACCAAGCGGTAGAAGCGGAAGATTATGATACTGCAGTAACCAAACTGGCTGAACCCTTCCCTGATTTAGTTTTACTGGATTGGATGTTACCAGGCGGTAGTGGCATTAACTTCATCAAACATATGAAGCGAGAGGAATTAACGCGCAACATTCCAGTTGTGATGCTTACCGCTCGTGGTGAAGAAGAAGATAAAGTGCGCGGTTTAGAAGTCGGTGCGGATGACTACATTACTAAGCCATTCTCTCCTAAAGAGTTGGTTGCACGCCTAAAAGCGGTGATTCGTCGCGTTACCCCTACTGCACTAGAAGATGTAATTGATGTACAGGGATTGAAGCTTGACCCTGTATCGCACCGTGTTACGGCTAATGATGCGCCATTAGACATGGGTCCAACAGAATTTAAGATGCTTCATTTTTTCATGACGCATCAAGAACGCGTATACAGCCGTGAGCAGCTATTAAACAATGTTTGGGGCACTAACGTGTATGTCGAAGACCGTACGGTCGATGTTCACATTCGCCGCCTGCGTAAAGCATTGGAAGCTGCAGGGCATGATAAGCTGATCCAAACTGTTCGTGGTGCTGGATACCGCTTCTCGACGAAGGCATAAATTAACACGCAGCTTATCGGTACCATTTCTGGAGTTATGAGTGGTTGAAAGATTAACGTGGAAAAAGCTGGCTTGGGAGCTGGCTTTTTTTTACACCCCATGGGTGATAGTAGGTTGGATATTCGGTTATATGCCGTGGTTGCTTTTGGCTGCTACGGCATTGCAGCTTGTGTGGCATTTGCATAACCAAGTACGTTTATCTTCTTGGTTATGGGATGAAAAACGTCTCACGCCACCGTCAGGTAGCGGTAACTGGGAATCTTTGTTCAATGGGTTGTATCGCTTACAACAGCGCCAACGCCGCAAACGAAAAGAACTTACTAATCTTATTCGTCGATTCCGAAATGGTGCAGAATCGCTACCCGATGCGGTAGTGGTATTCCGTGCTGAAGGAAATATTGTTTGGTGCAACAAGCTGGCTCAGCACTTACTGGGCTTCCATTGGCCAGAAGATTCAGGTCAACCTATCTCCAATCTCATTCGTACACCTGATTTTATCAAGTACCTCAACAAGAAAGACTTCTCAGAGCCATTAGAAATGCGTTCACCACTCAACGCCGAACGCATGCTGGAATTGCGTATCGTACCGTATACCGAGGGTGAGCACTTGATGGTAGTGCGTGATGTGAGCCAATTAAAACAACTTGAGGGAATGCGTCGCAACTTCTTTGCCAACGTATCTCATGAACTGCGTACACCAATGACGGTGCTACAAGGTTATTTGGAGATGACTGAAGACCCTGATATGGTCGTGGGTCCAATGTGGAGCAAAGCTCATGGTGTCATGACGGAGCAGCTTAACCGCATGAACAGTTTGGTGAACCAACTACTGACACTATCTAAAATTGAAGCGGCACCTATGCATGAGCTTGAGGAAGTCGTGAATGTGCCCGCGATGCTTGAAGTGTTAGAAAAAGAGGCGGTTAGCCTTAGTGGGGACAACCAACATAAATTGAAATTTGATGTTGATGCTAGCCTACGCGTGCTGGGCGATGATGACCAGTTACGTAGTGCTATCTCTAACCTCGTTTATAATGCCGTCAAATACACACCGCCTGGTGCGAACATTAATGTTCGTTGGTTCCAGACCTCTCAAGGCGCATGCTTAGAGGTGGAAGATAGTGGTGATGGTATTGAACCTCAGCACCTCCATCGACTTACTGAGCGTTTTTATCGAGTGGATAAAGCAAGATCACGTGATACTGGAGGAAGTGGTTTAGGGCTAGCCATTGTAAAACACGCGCTGAGTCACCATGACTCTCATTTAGAAATTCACAGTGAAGTAGGTGTGGGCAGTAAGTTTTCTTTCGTATTGCCTGAGCGTTTGGTGGTGAAATAATGGCTTTACGATTGGCAAAAACATTCAGTTTATTCGCGCTTGTTTGTTCTTTTATGGCTGCCGCTCAAGATAAACCATTGCCGAGTTATCATAAAACGACGGGGATTGTCGGGAACTTGCTCTCTGTTGGCTCCGATACACTTGCGGGTATGACAACGCTTTGGGTTGAAGAGTTTAAATCCATTTACCCGAATATTAATGCGCAAGTCCAAGCGTCTGGCTCTTCTACTGCCCCTCCAGCATTGACCGAACAAACAGCTCAGTTTGGTCCCATGAGTCGCCCTATGCGTTTAAGAGAGATTGAAGCGTTTGAACGTGAACATGGCTACAAGCCAACGGCGCTTAGGGTAGCCATCGATGCAATCGGTATTTTTGTTCATCAAGATAATCCAATTCAAGGTCTTAACTTTAGTCAATTAGATGCTTTGTTTTCCGCCACGCTACGCTGTGGCGAAAGTCAATTTGTAACAAACTGGCAGCAACTCGGTCTTGAATCACAGTGGGCAAAGCGAAACGTACAGTTGTTTGGTCGTAACTCCGTTTCTGGAACTTATGGTTACTTCAAAAGTAATGCCTTGTGTGGCGGCGATTTCAAGACTCGAGTTAACGAGCAGCCAGGCTCCGCGTCAGTTGTGCAAGCTGTAGCGTCAACCATCAGTGGAATTGGTTATTCCGGTGTTGGTTATCGAGTGGCAGGCGTGCGCTTAGTCCCTGTGGCTAAAATGGGAAATGACTACGTGACTCCAACGCGAGAACATATTGTTAGTGGTAAGTACCCACTATCACGTTACTTATATGTTTACGTGAATAAGCACCCTGATTACCCATTAACACCAATTGAAGCTGAGTTTATTCGCTTTATCTTTTCTGCTCAGGGACAAGCGTTGGTTGAGAAAGATGGTTATGTGCCCATTACGGCAGACTTTGCAGAAGAAGAGTTAAAAAAAGTCGGCCTGTAAGCCGACTTTTTATTTAGGTATGGGCAGTACGAGATCAGAAAGTGAGTGTCCACTTCGCGCTGTCCCAACGTTCTTGTTCTTCCTGTAAATCCGCGTGAAGTAATTTATTGTTTTCTAGCCATGCTTCATCTGTGCATGTGAGAATCCATTCGCCATTTTTGATAGATAAGGTGATATCAGGCAATGGATCTTCATTACGCTGCCCATTTAATACGATAGAAAGTCGTAATATTTTGATGAGGCTTATAACGTCACTCTGTTTATAGAGGTTGAAATCTGGTAGTTCTTGCAATTTGAGCGCTTTACGCTGGAAGCGAGCTAATGTTGCAAGCACTAATTGCTGCTCACGGTTGAAACCTTGTAGGGTGGAGTGCAACAGAATATAAAAAGAGTGGCGATGGAAACTACGCAAGTTGATACTTAATCCGACTTCATGAAGCAACGCTGCCCATTCTAGTAAGTCAAATAACTCACTCTTTTTCTTAATGCCTAGTTCAGAGCGTACCTGACATAACATCTCACGTGCATGCCCCTTAACACGAGCGGCATGCTCTAAGTCGACTCGGTGCTTGTTGGCTAAATTTTCTGTGGTGCGCATGCGAATATCGGAGCGTGCGAAACGTTCTTCCATTTCGTACAACAGGCCTTCGCGTAGAGCACCATCGGAGAAAAACATTTGCTCAATGCGAAGCGCTTTGAAAATCGCGGACAAAATCGCTACGCCTGCTGCGAATACGGGTTTACGTTCTTCTGTTAGACCCGCCAGTTCAATATCTTCAATGGAATCAAATTTACACAGAGTTTCGATAAGTGTATCCAGTCGACTCGCTGTGATCAGGCCATCTTCAAAACCTAATCCTACTAGCACTTCTTGAATCGCCTTGATGGTTCCTGATGAGCCGAGAGCAATATCCCAGCCCTTTTTACGATATGTTGAAGCGATGGACTCGAGTTTTTGTTCGGCAGCTAACATCGCCTTGCTGAAGTTTTTTCCTGACAGTTTGCCGTTTTTAAAGTATTGCTCTGTAAAACTGACGCATCCCATCTGTTTACTGTTGAGAAGCTCAGGCTCAAATTCTTGTCCAATAATCATCTCGGTACTGCCGCCTCCGATATCGATGACTAGTTTGGAGTTGGATTCTACTTGAGTGTGCGCGACGCCTAAGTAAATCAGGCGGGCTTCTTCTTCTCCAGGGATAATTTCTATTGGGAAAGGCATCACTTCTTTCGCACGCTCGATGAAAAGGTGGGCATTTTTAGCGCGTCTTAGTGTGTGTGTGGCGGCGATACGTACATTTGACTCATCAAGCCCTTGCAGCCTCTCAGCGAACATGGCTAAGCATTCTAGCGCACGCTCCATTGCGGCGTGACTTAAGTTCAATTCACTGTCGAGTCCTGATGCTAAGCGAACACGTTGTTTATGACGACTAACCAGTTGTAGGTCACTGCCGACAACTTTGGCCACCACCATATGGAAACTGTTTGAGCCGAGGTCTATCGCGGCAATGTAGCGAGTATCTTGTTCAAGTATTTGAGGCATCTGAATTTTGTTTTCTAGTTTGCTTTTCTATATTTTTAAGATAGTCATAGATAGCGATTTGAGAGCGAACTTTTTTGCGATTACCTCGTGGTACGTAAGCGTTACTCATTTCTTTATCTATTAAACGAGCCTTTACTGTATCGGTAAAATGGATATTCGTTATATCAATAATTCTCTGTTTCAAACGTGGATCACGGACTGGTACAGCTACTTCGATACGGTGATCAATATTTCTTGTCATCCAGTCTGCGGAGGAGATATAAACTTGCGGATCGCCATCATTGTGGGTGATCACCACGCGAGGGTGCTCAAGAAAGCGGTCAACAATACTGATGATGCGAATATTGTCGCTGATCCCCTCAATGCCCGGTACTAATGAGCACATGCCTCGAATGATCATGTTTATTTTTACACCGGAAGTACTTGCTCCATAAAGCTTATTGACGATGCCTTTATCGACTAGGTTATTGACCTTGATTGTAAGAGCGGCTTTTTTCCCTAGCTTGGCATTCGCAATTTCATTATCAATTAAGCGGTAGATTTGGGTTCGAGAATTACGAGGAGATACCATAAGGTGATTGAACTTCACTGGTCGGTATGGATTCTCAATGTAACCGAAGACATTACGGACTTCATTAGTGATTTCTTGATCTGCCGTAAGCAGGGAGAAGTCGGTATAAATTCGTGCCGTTTTCTCATGGAAGTTGCCTGTGCCGATGTGTGCGTAGCGAATAATTTCTTCACCTTCGCGGCGGCTAATCATCAGTAGCTTTGAGTGAATCTTAAGACCAGGCGCACCAAAGATGACGTGCACACCCGCTTCGGTTAATACTTTTGACCATTCGATATTGGCTTCTTCATCAAAGCGAGCTTGCAGTTCGACGACCACAGTGACATTTTTGCCGTTGTGCACCGCATCAATTAAAGAGTTCATCAAGCGAGAATCTTTCGCGACGCGATAAATGTTAATCTTGATACTAAGTACTTTGGGATCGAAGGAGGCTTGGCGCACTAACTCACTAATGTGGTCAAAAGTGTGGTAGGGATAATAGAGCAGAATATCTTTCGCTTTAATCGCGTCAAAGCTGTTGGCATAACCTTCGAAATCGGCACATTTCATTGGCGGGAGAGGTTTATTTTCAAGATATTCTCGTCCAACATTTGGAAAGCCGATGAAGTCTTTAAAGTTGTGATAGCGTCCGCCGGGGATAAGGTTATCGTAGTTAGAGATATTAAGTTTGTTACACAGAAACTCTAACATTTGAGGCGGCATATCGCGTTCGTAGACGAAGCGAACGGGCTTTGCTGTCAGTCGCTGATTGACACCCTCTGACATTTGTTCAAGCAAGCTGTACTCGATTTCATTGCGTAAATCGTATTCAGCGTCACGCGTCATTTTCATCGCATAGCCGCTAAGCTCATCATAATCAAAAAAGCCTTTGAACAGCTCGTCCAAACAGTGGCGGATAATATTATCAAGTAAGATGATGGTTTTTCGACGCTTTCCTTTCTGTTCTGGTACCATCACAAAGCGGGGAAGGTGATCGGTCGGAATTTCGATCAGAGCGTACTGGTAATGTTCTTCTTTACGCAGTTCTACGGCGATGTAAGCGTACTCGTCTTTGAGAAATTGCAGAACATCGATCTCGTCTTTCATTAGGAGGGGAGTGATATGCGGCATTACCTCTCTACGGAAGTATTTTGCGATCCACTTTTGTTGCGATTCATCCAGTTGTTGTTCGTTGACCAAGAAAATGCGACGTCGTGCCATTTCTCGAATCAATTCGCTGTAAAGCTCATCAAATTGTTCGTTAAGCTTTAGTGCTTTCGACTGCATTTTGGTTAACAGTCGTTTAGGGCTATCACTGCCACCGCGCTCTTGGCTGATTAGGATTCTGCGCTTCACGTCCGCAAAGCGTACTTTGTAAAATTCATCTAAATTGTTGGAAAAGATCCCAAGAAAGCGAATACGTTCGATCAAAGGGACGGTTTTATCGGCAGCTTCTTGTAATACTCGTTCGTTGAAAGACAACCAACTCAGTTCTTTTTCTATATATAGTTTTTCTGCGCTCATAACCTTACCTAGCCAAAAGTGAAGTATTACGTACTCATCTTGGAAAAATGGATGAGTGAGAACATTATGAGATTTTCATTACAGATTTATTTCATACCACGCATTGCATAAGAGTTGTATTCTTTTCAGGTGTTTAATGTGATCTGTAATATAATTGTCATCTTAACGACATATTCTAGTACTAAGTCAAAAAAGGTAGAGATTTAAATGGCACAAGCCGAGTTTTCATTGCAGGAAAAAGATAAGAAACGACTGATAAAAGATCGTTTAGTTCGACTTGCAGTGACATCCGGTGGTGTCGGCGTACTCGCGGCGCTTATTTTGATCTTTGTCTACCTCGCCATGGTGATCATTCCGCTTTTTTCTGATGCGGAGATCAAAACCAACCAAGCCATTCGAGCCACTCATATTGAAACACCACTTGCGATTTCAGTGGATGATTACGCTCAGCTCGCGTTCGTTCTAACCCAAAGTGGTGAGATTCAATATTTGTCGATGGACGATCCTACGAAACCTGCGGTGTATAAACAGCAAATCGTCCAGAAACCCGTCGCTTTCTCTCAATCTGCTCCTGGGCTAGGTTGGTATGGATTTGTTGATGGGCAGGGTAAAGCGAACCTTTTCAAGCCAGAATTTAATGCCACATTGAGAGAAAATACACGTCCTCCGGAAGTGATTGAGCTAGACACCAGCATGGATCTGACACTAAGTACGCCTCAAGATCCTGTGACTCAGTTTGTATTTGCAGCTTCGACGCCCTTACCAACGATTGTTTGGCAGAAGCAAAGCGGTGAAGTGAAAGCTCGCTGGCAAGTGGCTTCGTCTTTGGGTACGCCTCCTACAACGATCGATTTTACGTTCTCTTCAGGCTTTAATACGCCTCAGCAAATGTTGTTGACACCTGACGGTGAAACGCTTTATTTGCGCGATGGCTCTGAGTTGATCGTGTTAAAGAAAACCGCACGTAAATTTGCTGTGCGAGAGGTGGTCGATCTCACTCAAGGTGATAAGAAGCATTCCGTTCGTACGATAGACTTATTGGCTGGTGCTTACTCGCTTTTGGTGACGCACAACGATGGTCGGGTGTCGCAATGGTTTGATACGCTGCAAGAAGAAAAACGCACGTTAACGCATATTCGTGATTTTAAATTGGCATCAGAGCTTAAGTATTTGTTGCCGGATTCTCATCGAAAAGGATTTTATAGCTTTTACACCAACGGCACGTTGCAAAGCCATTATACAACCAGTGAAAAACTGGTGTTGTTTAAGCGTGCGTACAATCAAGCGCCCGCAATCGCAGCAATGTCTAACAATGAACGCTACTTAATCACTTGGCAAAATAATGCGTTAAATGTTGCGGAAGTGGACAATGCCTATCCGGAAATTTCATTGTCTTCATTATGGCAAGAAGTGTGGTACGAAGGGTATCCTGAGCCTGAATTTGTGTGGCAATCGACTTCGGCGAGCGATAACTTTGAGGCTAAGTTCAGCCTAGTACCTATTGCGTTTGGGACGATAAAAGCGGCGATGTTTGCGATGCTGTTTTCAGTACCGCTCGCAGTGCTAGGTGCTATTTATACGGCTTACTTTATGTCGCCACGCATGCGTCGTGTCGTAAAACCGTCGATTGAGCTAATGGAAGCACTGCCGACGGTGATCATTGGTTTCCTCGCGGGATTGTGGTTCGCGCCTATTGTCGAAGATCATTTGATTACGATCGTCGTTATGCTGTTTGTTTTGCCCTTGAGCACCATGATTATGGGCGGGCTATGGGCATTAATACCGCAACCTTTGCGGAATCGTCTACCTAATGGTTGGCATGCTTTAGTGCTCATGCCTGTCATATTGGTACTGATTGGGCTTGGAGTGTGGATTTCGCCTACGATTGAGCAGACGTTCTTTGGTGGCGATATGCGCTTATTCTTAACCGAGCATGGTATTGGTTACGATCAACGCAATGCATTGGTGGTGGGGTTAGCGATGGGGTTTGCTGTTATCCCGACGATTTTTACCATTGCCGAAGATGCCATTTTCTCTGTACCGAAGCATTTATCGGATGGCTCTTTGGCATTAGGGGCCACGCCTTGGCAAACTTTAATCTATGTTGTCTTGCTTACTGCAAGCCCAGGTATTTTTTCTGCCATTATGATGGGCCTGGGACGCGCTGTTGGCGAAACCATGATTGTGTTAATGGCAACGGGCAATACGCCATTAATGGATTGGAATATTTTGGAAGGATTGCGCAGCCTGTCGGCGACCATCGCCGTTGAGTTGCCAGAGTCGGAAGTTGGAAGTTCGCATTATCGCCTGCTGTTCCTAGCTGCATTGATTTTATTTGTGTTTACGTTTGCAGTAAACGCGCTTGCGGAGTGGGTTCGTCAGAGACTGAGAGATAAGTACCGTGCGTTGTAATAATGGTTTGAATAAAGAGCGAGTAATAACGTGTTAAATTGGATTCGTTCTGGCGCACCGTGGATATGGCTAACAGGCGGTGCAGTCAGCATCAGTTTGTTGTCGGTATTAGGGTTGTTACTCCTTATCGGCTGGAAAGGCCTGACTTACTTTTGGCCAGCGCCCTTGTATCAGTGGAATGTTGCAGCGCTGACTCCTGTACAAGGCGAAGTGCTACATGAAAATACTATTCTGATTGGTCAGGTGTATGAGCGCAGCTTTGTACCGAAGAGTTATTTGCCTGAAAGCGCAGCACAACAGTTAGAAGACGATGAAGATTTTGCCACGCGACTCAGTATCAAAATCGCTAACCGAGAGTTGTACCCCGCCGATTTTATCTCCGTATTACAAATGCAGTTGGATGAGCCCACGACGCCAAAAGAGTGGGCGGTGATAGAGCGCAGTAGCGGTGGTTATTTCTTTGGTAAGCTGGTGGCGTTTCAAGATGGCGATAATATATACACCAGTGATATTCAATCGGTACTAAATAAAAAGCTTGATGATGCAGAAACTCTGCGCCATGAGATTGATTCTTTGGTGGTCGATCAGCTTAAAGAGCTTGGTTGGAAGCTAGAGCAGTTGCGATTAGAAAAGCGCAAGCATGAATTGAATGACACGCTGACAGAAAGCTTCTTAAAGGAAAATCAGACGAAAAAAGAGCAGATAGAAAAAGCGCTTGCGACGTTAGATTTGCAACTTGATGGTTTACGACTTCAGCTCTCTGACTACGCCTTGATTGCCGAGGATATGACCGGGTTACAAGTATCGATTCCGCTCGAAGATATTTTGGACTACTGGTATCCAAACCAAATGTCACTGCCTGATAAAGTCATGCATTGGGGAAAACAGGTTTGGAAGTTTTTATCTGAAGATCCAAGAGAGTCAAACTCCGAAGGAGGCGTGTTCCCTGCGATATTTGGTACGGTTTTCTTAGTACTCATTATGTCGATCATTGTGATGCCACTTGGGGTGATCGCCGCTATCTATCTACATGAATACGCTAAGAATAACGCTCTAACCAGAGTGATTCGTATTGCAGTTATAAACCTAGCGGGTGTTCCATCGATTGTTTATGGCGTGTTTGGTTTAGGCTTCTTCGTTTATACGATAGGTGCCTCTATCGACAACGTATTCTATGCGGAGAAGCTACCGGCACCAACCTTTGGTACGCCGGGGTTGTTATGGTCTGCACTAACTCTTGCCGTGCTGACGCTTCCAGTTGTGATTGTGACGACTGAAGAAGGTTTAACTCGTATTCCGAGTTCAGTACGACATGGCTCTCTGGCGCTTGGTGCAACTCAGTTCGAAACGCTATGGCGCGTGGTTTTACCTATGGCGACGCCAGCTATTATCACAGGTTTGATCCTTGCGATTGCACGTGCAGCTGGCGAAGTAGCGCCACTGATGCTGGTGGGGGTTGTGAAATTGGCATCCAGTTTACCGGTTGACGGACAATTCCCTTATGTGCATTTGGATAGAAAGTTCATGCATTTAGGTTTTCACATTTACGATGTTGGCTTTCAAACCTCCAACATCGAAGCGGCGCGACCATTAGTTTATGCCACCTCTTTCTTACTCGTGACAGTGATTGTCGGGCTAAACTTAACAGCAATCAGTATTCGCAATAATTTACGAGAAAAATACAGAACGTTAGGACAAGATTAAGTATGTTTAATTTTGATAGTACATTAGGTTATGAGCCACCATTGGACGTTCATAATTTAACGGATGAACAAACAGCCATCTCAATCGAGAACCTTAATCTGTTCTATGGTCAAACTCAGGCGCTGCATGATATTTCGATGCGAATTCCCAAAGGGCGAGTCACCGCTTTTATCGGTCCTTCAGGGTGTGGAAAGTCGACGTTATTACGTTGCATCAATCGCATGAACGACTTAGTGGAAGGGTGTCGAGTCACAGGTAAAGTGCGTCTCCATGGCAAGAATGTTTATCATCCTAATGTCGATGTTGCGACACTTCGACGCCGAGTAGGGATGGTGTTTCAAAGACCCAATCCATTTCCTAAGTCTATTTATGAAAACGTAGTTTATGGCTTACGCTTACAAGGTGTAAAAAACAGCCGTAGTTTAGATGACGCAGTGGAGCGATCCTTGCGCTCGGCGGCGTTGTGGGATGAGGTAAAAGACCGCTTGCATGAGAACGCATTTGGCTTATCTGGGGGGCAGCAACAGCGCTTGGTCATTGCGCGCGCGGTGGCGATTGAGCCGGAAGTCCTGTTATTGGACGAGCCAACATCAGCGTTGGATCCAATCTCAACTTTAACTATTGAAGAGCTTATCAATGAGCTGAAGACTCAATATACTGTCGTTATCGTTACTCATAACATGCAACAAGCGGCGAGAGTGAGCGATCATACAGCATTCATTCATATGGGTAAGTTAATTGAATACTCTGACGCGGATTCGATCTTCACCTCGCCAATGAAGAAACAGACCGAAGATTACATTACGGGTCGCTACGGTTAAGTCGCGACTCTATACGGAATAAGGAACATCATGCACTTTGGACGTCATATTTCAGGACAATTTAACGTAGAGCTAGAATCGATTCGTACTCATGTATTAACCATGGGGGGCTTGGTAGAACAGCAGCTTTCGTATGCTATTCAAGCCTTGCATAAAGAAGACATCGAACTGGCGCGTAAGGTTGTGCGTGACGATCATAAAGTGAATGCGATGGAAGTCTCGATCGATGACGCCTGTACACGCATTATTGCTAAGCGTCAGCCAACGGCAAAAGACTTGCGCTTAATCATGGCTATCATCAAAACGATCACTGATTTAGAACGCATCGGTGATGTGGCGACACGCATTGCTTACGTTGCCATCGAAAGCCCATCATCAAAAGAACGACAATTCCAAGTGTCGTTAGAGCCTCTCTGCCGTCAGGCAATTAACATGCTGCATCAGGTTTTAGATGCGTTTGCCCGCATGGATGTAGAAGCGGCAGCAGAGGTGCATAAACAAGATGACAAACTAGACGCCGAGTATGAAGCGGTGATTCGTCAGTTGATGACTTACATGATGGAAGATCCAAAAAATATCCCTAATATTCTGCAAGTGATGTGGTCGGCGCGCGCGATTGAACGCGTGGGGGACCGCTGCCAGAACATCTGTGAATACATTATTTACTTCGTGAAAGGGAAAGATGTACGCCATCTAGGTGATCAAAGTATTGATGACGTACTGAAGTAACTGACTTCAATAAATAGACCAGCTTTTAGGCTGGTCTATTTATTAGAGAGAAGGAAAGCACGTCAATATTTATCAGGAACGAAGGTCTGATCATCAATGGGCGCTCTGACGTAACCTTCTTTATTGAGTTCAGGTAATTTGATGGGTGAGTACTCAAGTGCTTTGTAATCAATCTGGCTTATTAAATGACTGATACAGTTCAAGCGCGCTTTCTTTTTGTCATCTGAAGGGACGACCCACCAAGGGCAGCTTTTCGTGTCTGTATAGGCAAACATCTTATCTTTTGCTTCCGAATACTCCGCCCAGCGATGACGTGACTCCAAATCCATGGGGCTGAATTTCCAACGTTTGATCGGCGTATTAATTCGACCTAGAAAACGTTTTTCCTGCTCTTCGTCTGAAACCGAAAACCAATACTTAATCAGAATAATCCCAGAGCGTTGCAACATTCTCTCGAATTCAGGGCAAGAGCGTAAAAACTCCTCGTATTCGTCTGGAGTACAGAACCCCATGACTTTTTCGACACCTGCTCGGTTATACCAACTTCGGTCAAATAAAACGATTTCACCAGCAGATGGTAAATGAGCGACGTAACGTTGGAAGTACCATTGCGTTTTTTCTTTTTCGGTCGGTGCAGGCAGAGCCACTACGCGACAAACACGCGGGTTTAGCTTTTCTGTAATTCGCTTTATCACTCCGCCTTTGCCCGCAGCATCACGGCCTTCAAACAGAACAACCACTTTTAACCCTTTGTGTTTGACCCACTCTTGAAGTTTTACGAGCTCAACTTGAAGGTTTTTGAGCTCCTTTTCGTATTCCTTTTTCTTCAATTTAGACATACACCTTTCCTCACTCCTTGATAAACAATATGTTAGCACTCAAAAGCTATGCGTGTGAGGTTACGGTGGTCTATTTGAGAGCTGCTACGACATCGGTAATGGCTTGTGTACTTGTGATGGGGATTAAAAAATCATCGACATCGGATGCGCCCATTTTGCTTTGTTCAGCAACAAAGGTCATTTGGCTAGGGCGTGTGGTTTTGCCTGACAGATGGATTTCAGGAACTTGAGTGTCTTCTACTAACGCACGTACGTTACTCGCATTAACGCCAGCACCCGCCATGATTGCTATGCGTCCTTGGGCTTGCTTAACCAAAGCTCTAAGCACATCGATCCCTTGTGGTGCTGAAGGCGCAAGACCGGAGGTTAAAATACGTTCACAACCTAAGCTGATCACTTCTTCCAAAGCTTTTTCAGCGTCACGACACTGGTCAAAGGCACGATGGAAGGTCACGCCTAAGCCAAGCGCTTGAGCAAATTCACACAGCGCAGCCGCGTAAGGCATATGAATATCACCGTCTTGAGTGAGCACGCCGAACACGACACCGCTCAAGCCTGATTGGTGAGCCGCTTCAATATCCCAACGCATCATTTCGATCTCTTCTTCATTGTAGAAGAAGTCACCTTGGCGTGGACGGATCATGGCATAAACTGGAACACTCGAAAGCTTAGCCGCTTGCTGCATAAAACCATAACTGGGTGTTAGTCCGCCTAAAGCCAAAGAGGAGCAAAGTTCAATCCGAGTGGCGCCGCCAGCAATGGCGTAGTGCAGAGATTCAATATTATCAATACAGACTTCTAGGTGAGTAACCACGTTCATTCATCCTGCTAACGTTACAAATAAGTGTTGTGGCTAAGATATTAACAGGGCCAGTAAGCAGAATCTGTATGGAGGAGATGATAAATAGAGGTAAAGTTTACGCTAAAGCGTTACCTCATTTTGGCGGTTTATCTGAAGGAAAAAGAAAGCCCAGAGCAGAGGCTCTGGGCTTTGATAGGACTTTACTTAGACTGATTGGCGTTTGCGGTTTTCCGCATTAGCTTATTGCTTTATATACATCCAACCATCACACCCGTTGAGCTAGGGTGAAGGTCTATTATTTTTTGCCTAGGTCAGCTGCGTGCTCAGATAGGAACGCTGCAACACCTTTTGGAGATGCGTCCATACCTGCTTTACCTTCTTCCCATTGTGCAGGACATACTTCGCCGTGCTTCTGGTGGAAGTTAAGAGCGTCAACCATGCGTAGCATTTCGTCGATGTTACGGCCTAGTGGTAGGTCGTTAACTACTTGGTGACGTACAACGCCTTCTTCGTCGATTAGGAAAGAACCACGGAAAGCAACGCCTGCTTCTGGGTGCTCAACGTCGTAAGCTTTACAGATTTCGTGCTTAACGTCAGCAACTAGTGGGTACTTAACTTGACCGATACCGCCATCTTCGATAGCAGTGTTACGCCATGCGTTGTGAGAGAACTGAGAATCGATAGAAACACCGATTACTTCAACACCTTTAGCTTGGAAGTCAGCTAGACGGTTGTCGAATGCGATTAGCTCAGATGGGCAAACGAAAGTGAAATCTAGTGGGTAGAAGAATACTACTGCTTTCTTACCTTTAGTGAACTCTGCAAAGTTGAAGTTTTCAACGATTTCACCGTTACCTAGAACAGCTGCTGCAGTAAAATCAGGGGCTTGACGACCTACTAGTACCATTTTTTTGCTCCTAAAAAGTATGATTAGCTCCAAACCGAATTCAGTTGTGTCGGTTTGGTTCGTGTTTGTACGAGACAAACTATAGTACAGATTGTAGTATTGAAAAAAGCGAAATAAATAGATTGAGTTAATCGAAAAAAACGATAATAACAAAACTCTTAACTCGATCACTGGAACGGCGGTAGATACAAATACAGTTATGAATAAATGGCCCAGTTTGAAGCAGTTACACTATTTAGTCACACTGCATGAAACAAGACATTTTAGTGACGCTGCAGAGCGTTGTTTTGTCAGTCAGTCGACTTTAAGTAAGGGTATTCAAAACTTAGAGGAATTGATTGGTTGTCCCTTATATGAAAAGAAAGATAAGAAAAGTCCACTGGTTTTTACCCAAACAGGAGAAATGGTAGTAAAGCAGGGGCGAGAGCTGTTAGCAAAAGGGCAAGATTTGGTCGAGCTTGGACGTATGTGCCAAGGCGACGATATGCAAGGCCAGCTAAAAGTAGGATGTATACCAACAATTGCTCCGTTTTTACTGTGTGATTTGGTACAAGAGGTGAACTACCGTTTTCCACAACTGAATCTTTTATTAAGAGAAGACACGACGACAAACTTACTTCAAGCGCTCAGACATGGTGAGCTGGATGTGCTTATTTTAGCGTTACCAGTCGAAATTGATGGGATGGAAAGCCGAGTAGTGGGTAAGGATCCGTTTCGAATGGTTATAAGCGCTAATCAAGCCCAATCGGTCCCTGTGCCGATTCGTTACGCGGATTTACCTGACGAATCCGTCTTTCTACTAGAGAAAGAACATTGCTTAACGGAACATGCGGTATCAGCGTGTAAATTAACAGACAAAGAAAAAATCAATCCGTTTACGGCAACCAGCCTCCATACACTGGTGCAAATGGTTGCGAATGGTTTGGGAACAACGTTCATTCCTCAAATGGCTATCGACCATGGCTTGCTGCATAACCAGAATTTAGTCGTGATCGATCCTCCTGGTAAACAAGCTTATCGCGAAATCGGCTTAGTTTGGCGTCCGAGCTCGTCAAGAACGAAAACATTTAATCAACTTGCAGAAGTCGTTTCAGAGCTGCTTTAGCTATTAGTATTAGCCCTTACTTCTCCATTATTTATCTAAAAGCGCACTGGAAACAGTGCGCTTTCTAGTATTTTATTCTGTTGGTAAACTTTGACTTGTAAAATTTTACAGCTCTTCTTTGATGAAGCTTTCATAAAATAGTGAAATTTCACAATGTTAATTTTACACAAAGCCCTGCATACCTTGTTTGACCCCTGTTTAAATACATCTCTTCAGCCCTTGTGAATACAAGGTGTTTGTTTACCAGTCTATATTCATACGCTTGTTTGAAATGATAAAACGACTTTAAATTTAATGTAATTTTATTACGTAATAACTTACAAAATAAGGCGCTTGATAGATGGTTTTTACCTTGCGGAATAAAACTTTGAATTTTCTGTTTTATTTATATTGGGGGTTTCACTAAACCCCTTGTTGATATAGCTTATTTAAAGGCCGATACGACTTATGTCTAGATTGAAAATACACGTAGCATTACGCAATCTATCGACATGGCTATACGAGTTGAACACAAAGTTAAAGGATGTAATTTGTTGTTCATAACTTACAAATGTAGCTTTACGCTGACTGCCCAAGATTGATAAAGCACGTTAAGGATGAATGATTATGCTTGCTCAGACAGAACAAAAAACACAACAACTAAAGCAAACCCAAGGCATGCTTGAGGTGAATGGAGTCGTTGCTCCAGAACATCAAGCAATTTTCCCTGTTGAAGCCCAAACCTTTTTATCTCTACTGTGTGAAAAATTTGCCGGACGTGTTGAACAGTTGCTGGAAGCAAGAGAAGAGAAGCAAGCACGTATTGATGCTGGTGAGCTACCAGATTTTCTACCAGAGACACAAGACATCCGTGAAGGAAGTTGGAAGATCCTAGGAATCCCACAAGATCTGCAAGATCGCCGTGTGGAGATTACCGGACCAACTGACCGCAAGATGGTGATTAACGCACTGAATGCGAATGTAAAAGTGTTCATGGCAGACTTCGAAGATTCAATGTCTCCTGCATGGAGTAAAGTGCTAGATGGTCAAATTAACTTGCGCGATGCTGTTAATGGCACCATCAGTTACACCAATCCTGGCAATGGCAAACATTATCAGCTGGAAGATGACCCAGCGGTGTTGATCTGCCGTGTTCGCGGCCTTCATTTAAAAGAAAAACACGTTACGTGGCACGGTCAGATCATTCCAGGTGCGCTATTCGATTTCGCTCTGTATTTCTATAACAACTACAAAGCGTTACTTCAAAAAGGCAGCGGCCCTTATTTCTACCTTCCAAAACTGCAATCGCATCACGAAGCGAAGTGGTGGAGCGAAGTGTTCCATTTCACGGAAGACTATTTCGGTTTGGATACAGGCACCATCAAAGCGACTGTGCTGATTGAAACCTTACCAGCGGTATTCGAAATGGACGAGATTCTGTTCTCGCTTAAAGAACACATCGTTGGTTTGAACTGTGGTCGCTGGGATTACATCTTTAGCTATATCAAAACATTGAAAAAACACTCAGACCGAGTACTGCCAGATCGTCAAGTGGTAACGATGGACAAGCCATTCTTAAACGCTTACTCGCGATTATTGGTACGTACTTGCCATAAACGAGGTGCTTTCGCGATGGGAGGAATGGCCGCATTTATCCCAGCTAAAGACCCGAAAGAGAATCAAAAAGTATTAGACAAGATCCAGACTGACAAATCGTTAGAAGCTAACAACGGCCACGACGGTACTTGGGTGGCTCATCCAGGTTTGGCTGACACTGCTATGGAAGTCTTTAGTGCTGTGCTGGGTGAACGCACCAACCAGTTGGATGTGAGCCGTGCAGAGGATGAGCCTATTACAGCAGCTGAACTGCTTGAGCCTTGTGAAGGCGAGCGCACTGAAGGCGGAATGCGCCACAATATTCGCGTTGCGCTGCAATACATCGAAGCTTGGATTTCTGGCAATGGTTGTGTGCCGATTTACGGACTGATGGAAGACGCAGCAACGGCAGAAATCTCACGCGCCTCTATCTGGCAATGGATTCAACACGGCAAGTCGCTAGACAACGGATTAAAGGTCACTAAAGAGCTGTTCGAGCTCTATCTCAAAGAGGAGATTGAAGTCGTGAAGCAAGAAATTGGCGAGCAGCGCTACCATGCGGGTCGATTTGAAGAAACAGCAGACTTAATGGCAAGGCTCACGACGAGCGATGAACTGACCAACTTTTTGACAGTTCCTGGTTATGACTACCTGGATTAATAAAGAATAACTGTAACACCAATAACGTGAAGGATTTTCAAGGCAGATAGGGAAGTACTGCCTGAGAACGGAAACTCAACGCACACGCATAAAGTGCAAATTATAAAGAGGGATAGACCAATGACTAACTTAACTCGCCGCCAACAAATTGAAGCTCTTGAAAAAGACTGGGCAACTAATCCACGCTGGAAAAATGTGAAGCGTACTTACACTGCCGAGGAAGTGGTGGAACTGCGTGGCTCTATGGTGCCTGCAAACACAATTGCACAACGTGGTGCAGACAAACTTTGGTCACTGGTCAACGGTAGTGCGAAAAAAGGTTACGTAAACTGTCTTGGTGCGCTAACGGGTGGTCAAGCGGTTCAACAAGCTAAAGCAGGTATTGAAGCGATTTACTTGTCAGGCTGGCAGGTAGCGGCGGATAACAACACCGCCTCGACGATGTATCCAGACCAATCTCTTTACCCAGTAGATTCTGTACCGTCAGTAGTAAAACGCATCAACAACTCATTCCGTCGTGCAGACCAAATTCAGTGGGCTGCTGGTAAGACGCCTGAAGATGAAGGTGGTATTGATTACTTCCTACCTATCGTAGCGGATGCTGAAGCGGGCTTTGGTGGTGTGCTTAACGCTTACGAACTAATGAAATCGATGATCGAAGCCGGTGCCGCGGGCGTTCACTTTGAAGACCAGTTAGCATCGGTGAAAAAGTGTGGTCATATGGGTGGTAAGGTATTAGTTCCTACGCAAGAAGCGGTACAAAAGCTCGTTGCAGCTCGTTTGGCTGCTGACGTAGCGGGTACAACAACATTAGTTATTGCTCGTACTGATGCGAATGCGGCGGATCTCATTACTTCAGATTGCGACCCATATGATAAAGACTTTATTGAAGGTGAGCGTACTCAAGAAGGTTTCTACCGCGTTCGCGCGGGTATCGACCAAGCGATTTCTCGCGGTCTGGCTTACGCACCATATGCAGACTTGATTTGGTGTGAAACGGCTACGCCATGTTTGGAAGAAGCACGTAAGTTTGCAGAAGCAATTCACGCTGAATACCCAGATCAATTGTTGGCGTACAACTGCTCGCCTTCATTCAACTGGGAGAAAAACCTAGATGCAGAAACCATTGCTAAGTTCCAACAAGAGCTTGCAGACATGGGCTACAAGTACCAATTCATCACGCTAGCAGGCATTCACAACATGTGGTTCAACATGTTTGAACTGGCACACGCTTACGCTCAAGGTGAAGGTATGCGTCATTATGTTGAGAAAGTTCAGCGTCCTGAATTCCAAGCGGCTGAAAAAGGTTATACGTTTGTTGCGCACCAACAAGAAGTAGGTACAGGTTACTTCGATAGAATGACCAATACTATCCAAGGTGGTAACTCTTCAGTGACAGCATTGACAGGTTCGACCGAAGAAGACCAATTCTAATTGGCAGAGAAACACTTCCTTAATCAGCGTCAGTAATGGCATTTTGAGCGGCAACCCTGCCGCTCTTTTTTCGTTTAACCGGTGTAAAAACGAAACTTACAACAAAGAGAATACGCTTGCGTACTATTCTTCCTGCTCGATTTCTTCAGGTTCCACTTCTTCTTGTAGTTCCAATAAGTTAATCGCAATCGTCACGAAGTCACTATCAGTAATAATGCCGACCAATCGACCTTTGGTGACAACAGGTAGACAGCCAACTTTATGCTTTTGCATATAGATAGCGCTCTCTTTGAGCCCCGCGATCGGCTCTGCCGTCATGATGTTGGTGTGCATCATTTCGTAGAGCGGTGTGTCTAAAGTAAAAGATTGTTCAGCCTCATCTGGGTGCAAGCTCGATTCTTGAGCAGCAAGAATGTCGCGTTGAGTCACCAAGCCTTGTAAGTGGTTATTGGCATCAACAACCGGAATGTGTCGAATATCAAGCGCATCCATCATGCTTTTTGCATCACGCAAGGTGTGCGTGCGCAGTAAGGTATGAGGATTACGAGTCATCATGTCTTCAACCTTGATCATAGAGACCTCCAGCGGCATTGTCCTTCTCTTAAATATAGAGAATATTTTTCTGTATATCTGGGAGCTAACTCGTTTTTCATCAATTAAATAGCACAATGCTGATGGGCTGCGTAATCTGTGTTTTATTGGTGTTTTTATTAATTTGAATAAGTCGGTTTGTGTGCGAGTCAATTGGCATTTTTAGTTGATATTGAATGTGTTCCCAAGGTAATCCAATGAATTGAATCGCACATTTTTATTCGCTGGATTTTCCAAGATTCTTCTCTCGAAGAAGATACGTCCAGGCTTACCAAATTGAAGACAGCGACCTAGATGAAACGAACAACGTGTAACAAACTTATTGCGCTGGCAGTGGCGGCATTCAGTGTGCCATCAACACAGGCGATTGTGTTAGGAGATGAACAAACCGATCCTGTTGACCGCGTTACTTTGCGAGCAAGTAATATGGCAGAGTTTCCGCTGTGTGGTGGAACGATGCTGACAGAGCAATGGGTACTGACTGCGGCGCACTGTGTGGTGATGGGACAAGGAACCAATGAAGCAACCTACTATGTGACCCCGCCGGGTGAGCTGTCGGTGAATGCGAATGTGTATGAACTTAATTCTGCAGGGCTTGATAACTTCTATCCGGTGTCTCACATTGTGGTTCATCCGGATTACACCCGGATTTCAAAAGCTGAGACCGACAGTAATGGCAACGTGAAACCTATCCAAACCGGTTTAGATTCAGACATCGCGTTGCTGTATCTCACGCGCCCAGTGGCAAACGCGAGCTTTGCTGACCTAGCGAGTAAAGTTGACATGGAGAGTATCGAAGCACGTTTGGTGGCGGATTGGAACGATAATTACCTGACCAATCAACGTGTCGAAAATGTGCAAGTGTTTGGATGGGGGGCTACTCAGCCGGATGCTTCTGAACCTTCTAATACGCTCAAAACCACCATTAGCACATTTTTACCCATCGACAAATGTTATGAGCGTTTAGAAATTGGCAGCAGTTTTCCGGGGATCATTGATTCAAGAGACAACCAAACCAAAATTTGTACGCTACCAACACAAAACCATGTATTGGAGCCAGATAGCCATACTCAATATGGCAACTCTGCATGTAAAGGTGACAGTGGTGGCCCGTTGGTCGATGTGGCGACCGGCAAACAAATTGGTATTGTTAGTGGCGGCCCCCTTATTCTACCAACGTGTGGCTCTTTGACGATCCCAAGTTTCTACACCAAGGTGAGCCACTATTACGACTGGGTACAGTCTTACATCACTGCCGATGCGCCACCAAGTCGTTACATCATTGCGCCGAATTTTATCAAAAGTGCTAACAATGAAAGTGGTGACAATAAAGAGTGTCACGATGGCATTGCGACCAATAACTGTGATTTCAAAGGCTCAGATGATGAAGGTGGCAGTCTAGGGTTTTGGTTATTGGGTTTATTCGTGCCGTTATTCTTGTGGCGAAAGCGTGAGGTTTGATAGGGCGATTGGAATGCCAAACTAATAAGCAGCGGTATACGCTGCTTTGCTTTTTTCATGTTTTCTCTTTTGGGCTCAAATTAAAAATAGTGCCAAGTAATCGAGGCTTTTCACGTTTTATTACACTCTTCACCATGGCTTTTACTGCTATATTCTGGTGATTTGCTTGCTATTGCAGCATGTAAACATATACTAGTCTGCTGCGAAAAACTCGTCGCAATTTTATCGTCGCCTAGACGTGATTTGACCAATAGATAAGACAAGTAACATGCAAGTATCAGATTTCCATTTCGACCTTCCAGATGAACTCATCGCTCGCTACCCTCAACCAGAGCGTACCGCTAGCCGACTGCTGCAAATGGACGGCAATACCGGAGAGCTCATTGATGGCACATTTACTGATGTATTGGGCCAAGTTCAACCCGGTGACTTAGTGGTGTTTAATAATACTCGTGTTATTCCTGCTCGTCTTTTTGGCCGCAAGGAGTCGGGCGGTAAATTAGAAGTGCTAGTGGAGCGCATGTTGGATGAGAAAAGCATCCTCGCGCACGTTCGTTGCTCTAAATCACCAAAACCAGGTACAACCATTATTGTTGGCGAGAATGATGAATATTCAGCAGAAATGGTTGCACGCCATGATGCTTTATTTGAACTGAAATTTAGTTCTGATAAGACGGTACTAGAAATTCTGGAAGAAATCGGCCATATGCCGCTTCCTCCTTACATCGACCGTCCAGACGAAGATGCAGATAAAGAGCGTTACCAAACGGTATATAATCAAAAGCCAGGTGCGGTTGCGGCACCGACAGCGGGCCTTCACTTTGATGATGTTCTCTTGGAGAAAATCAAAGCGAAAGGTGCAGAGTTTGCTTACGTTACTTTGCACGTTGGGGCGGGTACATTCCAGCCAGTAAAAGTGGAAAATATCAACGATCACCACATGCATGCCGAGTACGTAGAAGTACCACAAGAAGTCGTCGAAGCAATTAAAGCGACGAAAGCGCGTGGCGGACGAATTATTGCTGTTGGTACCACATCTGTGCGTTCACTTGAAAGTGCAGCGCAAGACGCATTGCAAAAAGGGACTGAGCTGGCCCCATTCTTTGGCGATACAGAAATCTTTATTTTCCCTGGTTACGAATATCAGCTGGTGGATTGCTTGATCACAAACTTCCACTTGCCTGAATCAACACTGATCATGTTGGTGAGTGCATTTGCTGGATACGAGAACACCATGAATGCTTACAAACATGCGGTGGAAAACAAATACCGTTTCTTCTCGTATGGCGATTCAATGTTCATCAAGAAGAAAACAGCGTAGTTAAAAGTAGATTTACGAGTGCTAGCAGTAAGCTAGGAAATAAAGCATCCATTGCTTTGTCTCTCGCAAGGAAAAGCGACCGCTCCTTAAAGTAGGGTAGAGCCCTAAACACTCAGTCAGACTGTTTCTCTGACACCCGGAGGCATCGTGAAATTAAAATTCGATCTTAAGAAGAAAAACGGCAATGCACGTCGTGGTCAACTGACTTTCGAACGCGGCACTGTTCAAACTCCTGCGTTCATGCCAGTAGGTACTTACGGTACCGTTAAAGGTATGACACCAGAAGAAGTAAAAGGTACTGGTGCAGAAATTCTGCTAGGTAATACGTTCCACCTGTGGCTACGTCCTGGTCAAGAAGTGATGAAAATGCACGGTGACCTGCACGATTTTATGAACTGGCACGGTCCTATTCTTACTGATTCAGGCGGCTTCCAAGTATTCAGCCTTGGTAAGATGCGTACGATCACTGAAGAGGGTGTTCACTTTCGTAACCCAGTAAACGGTGACAAGATTTTCATGGACGCAGAAAAGTCGATGGAAATTCAAAAAGACCTGGGCTCTGACATCGTTATGATTTTTGACGAGTGTACGCCTTACCCAGCGACACACGATGAAGCGAAGAAATCGATGGAAATGTCATTACGCTGGGCACAGCGTTCACGTGACCATTTCGAGAAGCTAGAAAACCCGAACAACCTATTTGGTATTGTTCAAGGTGGTGTTTACGAAGATTTACGTGATGTGTCGGTAAAAGGTCTAACGGAAATCGGTTTTGACGGTTATGCGGTTGGTGGTTTGGCAGTAGGTGAGCCTAAAGAAGACATGCACCGTATTCTTGAGCATACTTGTCCTCAACTTCCTGAAGACAAACCTCGCTACTTGATGGGCGTTGGTAAGCCAGAAGATTTGGTTGAAGGTGTTCGTCGTGGTATCGACATGTTTGACTGTGTAATGCCAACGCGTAACGCACGTAATGGTCACTTATTTGTGACTGGTGGTGTGATCAAGATCCGTAATGCGAAACATAAAACGGATACAACACCATTGGATCCGCATTGTGACTGTTACACTTGTCAAAACTACAGCAAGTCGTACCTTCACCATTTAGAGCGTTGTAATGAAATCTTAGGCGCTCGCTTGAATACAATCCATAACCTGCGTTACTACCAGCGTCTGATGGAAAGCATTCGTAAAGCAATTGATGAAGATCGCTTCGATGAATTTGTTACTGAGTTCTATGAGCGTCGTGGCCGTGAAGTGCCACCACTAGCAAAAGAGCAGTAATTGAAAAACTAAAAGAATTAAAGCCTTTGGCATGTCGCCAGAGGCTTTTGCTAATAAAGTAGGCTAACGCACGTTATTTTTGAGAGAGCGATCTCTATTAGTTACTCTCAGACTTGAATCTAAAATGCGAAAGCCCAATTTGTTTGATTATCAATAAAATATAATGAGGATGTTTTAATGTTTATTTCTCAGGCTCACGCAGCAGCAGAAGGCGCGCCAGCAGGCGGTGGTTTTGAAATGCTAATCATGCTTGGCATGTTCGCAGTGATCTTTTACTTCATGATTTACCGCCCACAAGCGAAACGCGTAAAAGAACACAAAAACCTAATGGCTTCTATGGGCAAAGGCGACGAAGTTTTAACTAGCGGTGGCCTAGTGGGTAAAATCACTAAGATTGCTGAAGACAATGACTACATTTCAATTGAGCTTAACGCGAACAATGAAGTAGTAATCAAGAAAGACTTCATCACTGCAGTGCTACCAAAAGGTACGCTTAAGTCTCTATAAAACAGCTAAAGGATCCTCGCTGTGCTAAACCGTTATCCATTATGGAAGTACTTGATGGTGCTTTTTGCCATCATCACCGCTGCGTTATACGCACTTCCAAATATCTACGGTGAAGATCCGGCTATTCAAGTTACAGGGGCGCGTGGCGCCTCTGTAGATATGTCAACGCTGGATGCTGTCACTACTGCTCTTAACAAAGAGCAACTTTCTCATAAATCCATTGCTCTCGAAGATGGATCAATTCTTGTTCGTTTTAACGACACTGACACACAAATCAGTGCTCGTGATGTCATCAGCGAAGCGCTAGGCAAAGACACAATTGTTGCACTTAACCTTGCACCTTCTACACCCGATTGGCTAGAAGCGATTGGCGCGTCACCATTGAAGCTAGGTCTTGACCTTCGCGGTGGTGTTCACTTCTTAATGGAAGTGGATATGGATGCAGCGATGGAAAAGCTTGTTGGTCAACAAGAAGAAGCTTTCCGTAGCGAACTTCGTGACGCCAAGATTCGTTACCGTGCAATCCGCCCTTCTGGAAAAGAAGCGGTAGAAGTGTTGTTGCGTAACGAAGAGCAATTAGCAGAAGCGAAAGCAACGCTAGAAAAGAATCACCCGGACATGATTTTTGTCGATTCTGATTCAAATGGCCGTTACGCTCTTACTGCAACCTTTACTGAGCAACGTTTACAAGAGATCCGTAACTATGCTGTTGAGCAAAACATTACGATTTTACGTAATCGTGTCAACGAACTAGGTGTTGCGGAACCATTGGTTCAACGTCAAGGTGCTAGTCGCATTGTAGTTGAACTGCCTGGTGTTCAAGATACTGCTCGTGCAAAAGAAATTCTCGGAGCTACGGCAACGCTTGAATTCCGCGAAGTTGATGATAAAGCTGACCTATCGGCAGCGGCAAATGGTCGTGCGCCAGCAGGTAGTGAAATCAAGATGGACCGTGATGGTCGCCCAGTTGTGCTTAAGAAGCGCGTTATTCTTGGCGGTCAAAGCATCACAGATGCAAGCTCAAGTGTTGATGAATATGGTCGTCCACAAGTTAACATCTCGCTAGACAGCGAAGGTGGTAATAAGATGTCTGCGTTCTCTAAGAAGAACATTGGTAAGCTAATGGCTACCGTGTTTGCAGAATACAAAGACAGTGGCCGTCGTACGCCTGAAGGCAAAGTTATTCTGGATAAGCATGAAGAAGTCATCAACCAAGCAACGATTCAATCGGCTCTTGGTCGTAACTTCCGTATCACAGGTATCGATTCTGCTGCAGAAGCACACAACCTAGCACTTCTACTACGTGCTGGTGCACTGATTGCACCTATCTCTATCGTTGAAGAACGTACCATTGGTCCATCAATGGGCCAGCAAAACATCGATATGGGTATCCAAGCATGTATCTGGGGTATGGTTGCCGTAATGCTATTTACGCTGCTTTACTACCGCGGCTTTGGTTTGATTGCAAACATCGCTCTAATGGCAAACTTAGTGCTTATCATTGGTGTTATGTCGATGATTCCAGGCGCTACCATGACGCTTCCGGGGATAGCCGGTATCGTGTTAACAGTCGGTATGGCGGTTGATGCGAACGTACTGATCTTCGAGCGTATCCGTGAAGAGATTCGTGATGGACGCAGTCCACAACAAGCGATTCACCAAGGTTACGCGAATGCATTCAGCACGATTGCTGATGCGAACATCACAACACTAATTACTGCAATCATTCTATTTGCGGTCGGTACAGGTGCGGTGAAAGGTTTCGCAGTTACTCTATCTATCGGTATCTTAACTTCAATGTTCACCGCCATTATTGGTACACGTTGTATCGTGAACCTGATCTACGGTGGCAAACGCGTTGATAAATTGTCGATCTAAGGCTGGGAATTAATATGTTTCAAATTCTAAAAGCAGAGAAGACGATCGGCTTTATGCGTTGGTCGAAAGTAGCATTCGTTTTTTCAATTATAATGATTGCTGCTTCTATCTTCACTTTGTCAACCAAGTGGCTTAATTGGGGTCTAGATTTCACTGGCGGTACGCTTATCGAGGTCGGTTTTGAACAGCCAGCAAACCTTGAAGAGATTCGTGCAGCACTAGATTCAAAAGGCTTTGGCGATGCGACAGTACAAAACTTCGGTAGTGCTCGTGAAGTCATGGTCCGTCTTCGTCCACGTGATGACGTTTCTGGTGAAACGCTAGGTAACCAAATCATTGGTGCTATCAAAGATGGTACTGGCGAAAGCGTAGAAATGCGTCGTATTGAGTTCGTAGGTCCCAACGTTGGTGATGAGCTAACAGAAGCTGGTGGTCTAGCGATCTTGGTATCGCTGATCTGTATCCTGCTTTATGTATCGATGCGATTTGAATGGCGTCTAGCGGCTGGTGCGGTAATGGCATTGGCTCACGATATAATTATCACGCTAGGTGTCTTTTCGTTTCTACAAATTGAAGTTGACCTGACTATCGTAGCTGCGCTACTGACGGTTGTGGGCTACTCACTCAACGATACCATCGTTGTATTTGACCGGATTCGTGAAAACTTCCGTAAGATGCGTAAGGGCGAACCTTCAGACATTATGGACGCTTCAATCACTCAAACATTGAGCCGTACATTGATTACATCTGGTACGACGTTGTTCGTGGTAATTGCACTGTTCATGCAGGGTGGTGCTATGATTCACGGCTTTGCAACCGCACTTTTACTCGGTATCACTGTAGGTACTTACTCTTCTATCTACGTAGCATCAGCACTGGCTCTAAAACTGGGTATCCAGAAAGAGCACTTGATGCCACCTCAAGTAGAAAAAGAAGGTGCAGAGTTCGACGAAATGCCATAAGGCAGATTGAGAACCGGAAACAAAAACCGCTGAACAATCAGCGGTTTTTTTGTATCTGAATAGAGTAGTGAGCTTGTAGAGCCTCTCTGTATGAAGAGCCTTCAGCTACAGCTAAGTCGATACGGAGCAGTAGATACAAAAAAGCCCAGCTCATTGAGCGGGGCTTTCTAAAGTCATCAGCGTGACGGGCTAGATATGACTTTCAAATCTTACTTAAGGATCGCGCTGTTACCGTTTTCGCGAATGTGCTTAAGGATAGATTTTACTCCACGAGCGCTTGAAGCAACGATGTTACCAGACTTCATGTAGTCAGTGCCGCCAGCAAAGTCAGTTAGGATTGCGCCAGCTTCACGAGCAATAAGCTCACCTGCTGCCATATCCCAAGGTTTTAGGCCTAGCTCGAAGTAACCATCAACACGGCCAGCAGCCACGTAACAAAGGTCAAGAGCAGCAGAGCCGCTACGACGGAAATCAGCACATTCAGTGAATAGCGCACCAACGATCTTGATGTAAGACTCAGCGTGTTGTTTCTGCTTGAATGGGAAGCCTGTTGCTAGAACAGTACCTTGAAGGTCTTTTAGTTGAGCAACACGAATACGTGCACTGTTTAGTTGAGCGCCGGCACCGCGTTGTGCAGTGAATAGCTCATTTTGCATTGGATCGTAAACACAAGCAACTTCAGTTTTGCCCTTAATACGAACAGCGATAGAAACCGCGAAAGTTGGGTAACCTTTTACAAAGTTAGTGGTGCCATCCAGTGGGTCGATGATCCATTGTACGTCTTTATCTTTACCTTCGATAAGACCTTGTTCTTCAGCAACGATACAGTGCTCAGGGTAAGACTGCTTGATAGTATCGATGATGATGTATTCTGCTTCTTTGTCTACGTTAGTGACAAAGTCATTAGTGCCTTTAAGAGTAGATTCTACTTTATCAGTGTTTTCTAATGATTTAGCAATATGATTGCCTGCCTTTCGCGCAGCGCGAATAGCAATGTTTAGCATTGGATGCATACGAATTTCCCAACGGATGTTAAAGAACAAATGAAAGCGGCGGCGAGTATACCAGAGATAATTAAAAAGGGAAGTGGTTATTTTTTGTTCTAAATGCGGCTGGTTGAGTGTACAGAGCATACTGCGGACGAGAACAATAACCAAGAATGAGAAGAGAGGTCTGCTTGCCTCTAGGGTGTCTTAAAAAACTATGATAACATTCTGCGGTTTTAATTTAGGTAGCAAACACAGATGTTGGATCAAGTAAAAATTGTACTCGTAGGTACCTCTCATTCAGGCAATATTGGCTCAGCAGCTCGAGCAATGAAAGTGATGGGTTTAAACCAACTAGTATTAGTCGATCCACAATGTGAAGTGGATGAACAAACTCTTGCTTTAGCTGCGGGTGCTGGTGATATTGCTCAAAATGCAAAGATTGTCGGCACATTAGAAGAAGCGGTTGAAGATTGTGGCCTTGTTGTGGGTTCTAGCGCCCGCTCTCGTACATTAGAATGGCCAATGCTCGAGCCACGTGAATGCGGTGAGAAATTTGCAGTTGAAGGCCGAAAACATCCTGTTGCGCTCGTGTTTGGCCGAGAAAGAACTGGTTTGACAAACGAAGAGCTACAAAAGTGCCACTACCATGTTTGTATTCCCGCTAATCCTGAGTACAGCTCGCTTAACCTAGCGATGGCTGTACAAACTCTCAGTTACGAAGTGCGAGTTGCACACTTGAACTTAGAGCAAAGCCAGTTTTCCCCAAATGAATCGGAAGAATACCCGCGTCATCGAGAACTTGAAATGTTCTTCGAGCATCTTGAAAAGGTGATGGTTGAGACCCAGTTTATTAACAAAGAGCAACCTGGACAGGTGATGAATAAGTTGCGCCGTTTGTTCTCTCGTGCTCGACCAGAAACCCAAGAACTTAATATTCTACGAGGCGTTTTGACTTCGATAGAAAAGAAGTTCTGAGTAAATAATAACCACTTTAGGTGTAAGGATGAATACCTGAGTAAAATGGTCAAATAAATACTTGACCAAATTACTCAGGTATGGAAAAATCTTAACCATTACAAACCATGTGGATACGGTGTGGTATGAAACTTACATCTAAAGGAAGATATGCGGTGACAGCCATGCTGGATGTGGCACTGCATTCGCAACAAAACCCTGTACCTCTGGCTGATATTTCAGAGCGTCAAGGGATCTCGCTCTCTTACTTAGAGCAGCTATTTTCAAAATTGCGTAAAGCAGGTCTCGTTGCCAGCGTTCGTGGTCCTGGTGGTGGTTACCGACTTGGTGCCGACGCTCACAGTATCGCTATTGGTACCGTGATTGCTGCCGTTGATGAGTCAGTAGATGCAACCAAATGCCAAGGTAAAGGAGATTGCCAAGGTGGAACACGTTGCCTTACTCACACGCTGTGGCGTGACCTAAGCTCTCGCATTAGTGACTTTTTGAATAACATCACTCTTGGTGAGTTGATGACAGACAATGAAGTACTCGAAATTTCTGATCGTCAGGACATTGATCTGGCGGTAACCCATGGGCTATCAAACAAAAATACAACCGCCGCGCCCATCGGTGTAAACGTCCGCTCTTAGCGGTCAGCTTTTTACATTGGAGTAGAGAATGAAACTGCCGATTTATCTTGATTATTCCGCTACATGTCCAGTTGATCCACGTGTTGCTGAAAAAATGGTTCAGTACATGACAATGGATGGCACATTTGGCAACCCAGCGTCACGTTCGCACCGTTACGGCTGGCAGGCAGAAGAAGCGGTCGATACTGCTCGTGAGCAAATTGCTGATCTTCTAAATGCAGATCCTCGCGAAATCGTATTTACATCTGGTGCGACAGAATCAGACAACCTTGCGATTAAAGGTGCAGCGCACTTTTACTCGAAGAAAGGCAAGCACGTAATCACTTGTAAAACAGAGCACAAAGCCGTTCTTGACCCATGTCGTCAACTTGAGCGTGAAGGCTTTGAAGTGACTTACCTTGAGCCAGAATCAAATGGCTTGATCGATCTAGAGAAGCTTAGAGCAGCCATGCGTGATGACACCGTGCTTGTGTCTATTATGCATGTAAACAACGAGATTGGTGTGGTTCAAGACATTACAGCGATCGGCGAACTGTGCCGTGAGCGTAAAATTGTTTTCCACGTGGATGCAGCGCAATCTGCAGGTAAATTACCAATCGACGTTCAAGAGATGAAAGTTGATCTAATTTCACTTTCTGCTCACAAAGTATACGGCCCTAAAGGTATCGGTGCACTTTACGTACGTCGTAAGCCTCGTATTCGTCTTGAAGCGCAAATGCACGGTGGCGGTCATGAGCGTGGTTTCCGCTCTGGTACACTTGCTACTCACCAAATCGTAGGTATGGGTGAAGCATTCCGCATTGCAAAAGAAGACATGCAAAAAGATTACGATCATGCTTTAGCGCTTCGTAACCGTCTTTTTGATGGCGTGAAAGACTTAGAAGCAGTGACGGTAAACGGTGACTTTGAGCAGCGTGTACCACACAACCTAAACATCAGTTTCGCATTCGTAGAAGGTGAATCACTACTAATGTCGCTTAAAGATCTAGCGGTATCTTCTGGTAGTGCTTGTACGTCTGCAAGCCTTGAGCCTTCTTACGTTCTTCGTGCCCTAGGCATGGATGACGAATTGGCTCACAGCTCGGTTCGTTTCTCGTTTGGTCGTTTCACGACTGAAGAAGAAATTGATTACGCAATTGAACAAATCCGCGTTGCAGTGACTAAGCTACGCGACATGTCTCCTCTATGGGATATGTACAAAGAAGGGATTGATTTGAGCACTGTTGAATGGGCTCACCATTAATCTCAGGGATTGAAATAGAGGATTCGAGGTAATTTATCATGGCATACAGCGAAAAAGTAATTGATCACTACGAAAACCCACGTAACGTTGGTTCATTCGATAAAGAAGATCCATCAGTAGGTAGCGGCATGGTTGGCGCTCCTGCGTGTGGTGACGTAATGAAGCTTCAAATCAAAGTGACACCTGAAGGTATCATCGAAGATGCGAAGTTCAAAACATACGGTTGTGGTAGTGCAATCGCATCAAGCTCACTAGTAACTGAGTGGGTAAAAGGTAAGTCAGTTGATGAAGCGGCAGCAATTAAAAACTCTGAGATTGCTGAAGAGCTAGAGCTTCCACCAGTGAAAGTTCACTGTTCTATTCTTGCTGAAGATGCAATCAAAGCAGCGGTTGCTGACTACAAGAAAAAACACCAAGAATAATTATTCCGTAATATAATGGGAGCTTTGACGCTCCCATTCCAATCGAAATTTAGACAGACTAAGGTGCAGTATGGCCATCACAATGACAGAATCAGCGGCAAGTCGCGTAAGAGCATTCCTAGATAACCGAGGCAAAGGTATCGGTTTACGTCTTGGAGTGAAGACGACTGGTTGTTCCGGCATGGCATACGTACTTGAGTTTGTTGATGAGCTCAATGAAGAAGACGAAGTATTTGAACTCTCTGGAGTGAAAATTATCATCGATCAAAAGAGCTTAGTGTACCTAGATGGTACTGAATTGGATTACGTGAAAGAAGGGTTGAATGAAGGTTTTGAATTCAACAACCCTAACGCGAAAAGTGAATGTGGTTGTGGTGAAAGCTTCAACGTCTAATTGATTGTCCTTCTGGGCAAACGAGTCCGGAAGGCTTTACTAGGACCCGAACTTAATGAATCACTTTGAATTATTTGGGCTACCAAGTCAGTTTAAGCTGGATGGTAGCCTTCTTTCTTCTCAGTTCCGAGAACTACAAAAACGCTTCCACCCGGATAACTTTGCAACGGGCTCAGAACGTGACCGTTTGATGGCGGTGCAAAAGGCGGCGCAAATCAACGATGCCTATCAAGTTCTGAAAAATCCTATTTCTCGCGCCGAGTATATCCTCGCAGAGCAAGGTGTTGAGATCCGAGGTGAACAGCAAACAATGCAAGATCCGATGTTCTTAATGGAGCAAATGGAACTGCGCGAAGAACTGGAAGAGATTGCTGACAAGTCCGATCCTGAATCGGCGCTTTTTGACTTCGACTCTAAGGTCAGCAAAATGTACAAACAGCATCTGGCAAGCGTCGAGCAAGAGCTTGATGATGGTCTATGGACTGAAGCCGCAGACCGAGTTCGTAAGCTAAAATTCATTGCCAAACTAAAGAACGAAATTGAGCTAGTCGAAGACAAACTCCTCGGCTAGTAAGCGTGACAAGGACCTATCATGGCACTACTTCAAATCGCAGAACCGGGCCAAAGCTCGGCACCTCATGAGCATAAGTTAGCAGCGGGTATCGACTTAGGTACTACCAACTCTTTGGTTGCTTCTGTACGTAGCGGCGATGCAACTCCACTTGCGGACGAGCAGGGCCGTACTATTTTACCTTCAGTCGTTAATTACGCTGAGGAAACGTTAACGGTCGGCCACGAAGCCAAAGCCAAAGCAGAGTTTGAACCAGAGAACACGATTATCTCTGTAAAACGTTTGATCGGTCGTTCATTAAAGGACATTCAGTCCCGTTACTCTTCACTTCCTTATCGTTTTAAAGAGAGTGAAAATGGCCTGCCAATTCTGCAAACACCTCAAGGTGACAAAAACCCGATTGAAGTATCTGCGGACATCCTAAAAGTATTGGGTAAGCGAGCTGAAGATACGTTAGGTGGTGAGTTAGCAGGTGTCGTTATTACCGTTCCTGCTTACTTTGATGACGCGCAACGTGCAGGTACAAAAGATGCGGCGAAATTAGCTGGTCTTCATGTTCTCCGTCTACTTAATGAACCAACCGCTGCGGCAATTGCTTATGGCCTAGACTCTGGTCAAGAAGGTGTGATTGCGGTTTACGATCTAGGTGGCGGTACTTTTGATATCTCTATCCTACGTTTATCGAAAGGCGTATTTGAAGTATTAGCAACAGGTGGCGACTCTGCATTAGGCGGTGACGACTTCGACCATCTATTTGCCGATTATTTAATGGAGCAAGCGGGTCTAGAAGCGCCGCTTTCTGCAGAAAAGAACCGTACACTTTTGAACATTGCTACTGAAGCTAAGATTGCTTTCTCTGAGCAAGACAGTGTTGACGTTGACGTTTTTGGTTGGAAAGGCACCGTGACTCGCGAGCAGTTCGAAGATCTGATTCGTCCGCTAGTGAAGAAAACACTGATGTCTTGTCGTCGCGCATTAAAAGATGCGGATGTCGACGCAGATGAAGTACTCGAGGTCGTCATGGTTGGTGGCTCAACCCGTACATTGCTGGTTCGTGAAATGGTAGGCGAGTTTTTTGGTCGCACACCCCTGACAAGCATTAACCCTGATGAAGTTGTTGCAATCGGCGCGGGTATCCAAGCAGACATTCTCGCGGGTAACAAGCCTGACTCTGAAATGTTGCTTCTTGATGTGATTCCACTGTCGCTCGGTATTGAAACCATGGGTGGTTTGGTCGAGAAGATCATCCCCCGCAACACTACGATTCCCGTTGCGCGTGCGCAAGAATTTACCACATTCAAAGATGGCCAAACGGCGATGAGTGTTCATGTGGTACAAGGTGAACGTGAAATGGTTGATGACTGTCGTTCACTTGCTCGCTTCTCGTTAAAAGGTATTCCTCCGATGGCAGCGGGTGCGGCACATATTCGCGTGACTTACCAAGTTGACGCTGATGGCCTTCTTTCTGTTACGGCAATGGAGAAGAGCACTGGTGTTCAATCAGAGATTCAAGTAAAACCTTCTTACGGCTTAAGTGACAATGAAGTGGCGGATATGTTGCGTGATTCAATGACGCACGCAAAAGAAGACATGCAAGCTCGTGCCTTAGCTGAGCAGCGTGTTGAAGCCGACCGAGTGATAGAAGGTTTGATTGCAGCGATGCAAGCTGATGGTGATGACTTACTATCAGAACAAGAGAAACAAAACTTGATTAAAGCCATCGAAGCCTTGATTGAGCTGCGTAATGGTGATGATGCAGATGCGATAGAGCAAGGCATTAAAGATACCGATAAAGCGAGCCAAGATTTCGCATCACGCCGTATGGATAAATCGATTCGAGCTGCGTTGTCAGGTCAATCAGTAGACGATATATAAGAGATAAGTAGTTATGCCTAAGATTATTGTATTACCACACGACGATTTGTGCCCAGAAGGTGCAGTGTTGGAAGCAAACTCTGGTGACACCGTTCTAGACGTAGCGCTAAAAAACGGTATCGGTATTGAACATGCGTGTGAGAAGTCATGTGCGTGTACTACCTGCCACGTAATCATCCGTGAAGGTTTTGATTCACTAGAAGAAAGTGAAGAACTAGAAGACGACATGCTAGATAAAGCGTGGGGTCTAGAGCCTGAGTCACGCCTAGGGTGTCAGGCGAGAATTGCTGATGAAGACTTGGTGGTAGAAATTCCTAAATACACACTAAACCACGCTTCAGAAGATCACTAAAACTATCTTCCCAATATAGGGAAGAAGCAAAAGGAAGATGAGCAATGAAATGGACAGATTCTCGCGATATCGCGATTGAACTTTGTGACAAGTTTCCAGATGTCGATCCAAAAACAGTGCGTTTTACCGATCTTCATCAATGGATCATGGAGTTAGATGAGTTTGACGATGAGCCAAACCGTTCTAATGAAAAGATTCTAGAAGCCGTTATCATGTGCTGGATGGACGAAGCGGACTAAGTCTGTAAAACACAGCCTAGTTAACAATTCTTACTAAAAAAAGCGGACCTTTAGGTCCGTTTTTTTATCCAATTGACATTTTTGCCCTACATAATGCTAACATCCGTGAGTTATTAAAAAGAAGCAGCGTAGGCAACGCTGCTATAAGACAAGGAGAAACCATGTCTACACAGATGTCTGTATTTTTAAGTCAAGAGTCGGCAGCACCACATTGGGGTGAAAAAGCACTGCTTTCATTCGCTGAAAACGGCGCAACTATTCACTTAGGTGAAGGTCATGATCTCGGCGCAATTCAACGTGCAGCTCGTCAGCTAGATGGCCAAGGAATTCGTTCTATTTTTCTTTCTGGTGATAACTGGGATCTAGAGAGCGTATGGGCTTTCCACCAAGGGTTCCGTAACCCTAAAAAACATGGCTCAGTTGAGTGGGCAGCATTGTCTGATGAAGATCAAGCAGAGCTTCAAGCTCGTATTACTTCGACTGATTTTACCCGCGATATTATCAACAAAACGGCAGAAGAAGTTGCTCCTCGTCAGCTAGCGACAATGGCTGCTGAATTCATTAAATCTGTTGCGCCGAAAGGCACGGTGACAGCACGTATCGTCAAAGACAAAGACTTGTTGGCAGAAGGTTGGGAAGGTATTTACGCAGTAGGCCGTGGTTCTGAGCGTACTTCTGCGATGCTTCAGTTAGACTACAACCCAACTGGTGACGAAAACGCACCTGTATTCGCATGTCTTGTGGGTAAAGGCATCACCTTTGATTCCGGTGGTTACAGCTTGAAGCCTTCTAACTTCATGAGTGCAATGAAAGCAGATATGGGTGGCTCGGGTACTATCACTGGTGGCCTAGGGTTAGCTATCTTACGCGGTTTGAACAAGCGCGTAAAACTGATCTTGTGTTGTGCTGAGAACATGGTTTCTGGCCGTGCCCTTAAGCTTGGCGACATCATCACTTACAAAAACGGCAAAACCGTTGAGATTATGAATACCGACGCGGAAGGTCGCTTGGTGCTTGCAGACGGTCTTATCTACGCTAGTGAGCAAAAGCCTGAGTTAATTATTGACTGCGCGACGCTAACAGGCGCAGCGAAGAATGCGTTAGGTAACGATTACCATGCGCTAATGAGCTTTGATGATGAGCTATCGCATCAAGCGCTTACGGCGGCAAACCAGGAAAAAGAAGGCTTGTGGCCGCTACCACTTGCTGATTTCCATCGAGAAATGCTGCCATCTAATTTTGCCGATTTATCGAATATCAGCTCTGGTGATTATTCTCCGGGTGCAAGTACTGCAGCTGCATTCTTGTCTTACTTCGTTGAGGACTACAAAAAAGGCTGGTTACATTTCGACTGTGCGGGTACGTATCGTAAAGCCGCTTCTGATAAATGGGCTGCGGGAGCAACGGGTATGGGTGTTCGTACACTTGCTCGTTTCCTCAATGAGCAAGCTGGAAAATAAGATTGATTGCGGCACTCTCTTGTTTGAGTGCTGCTCTTACCCAGTAAGTCACTTTAAAAGCACAACTATTATTACAAGTACAGAAAGGAAATTTTATGGCTCTAGAAAGAACATTTTCAATCATTAAGCCTGATGCTGTAGAGCGAAACCTAATTGGTGAAATCTACAATCGTATTGAAAAGGCTGGCCTACGTATCATCGCTGCCAAAATGGTTCACCTGACAGAAGATCAGGCAAGTGGCTTTTATGCAGAGCATGAAGGTAAAGAGTTTTTCCCTCCTCTAAAAGAGTTCATGACATCTGGTCCTATTATGGTTCAGGTATTGGAAGGTGAAAATGCGATTGCACGTTACCGCGAGCTAATGGGTAAAACCAACCCAGAGGAAGCGGCATGCGGCACTTTGCGTGCTGATTACGCACTCAGCATGCGTCACAATTCAGTTCATGGTTCCGATAGCCCTGAGTCTGCCGCTCGTGAAATTGAGTTTTTCTTCCCTGAATCAGAAGTTTTCTCTCGCTAACTCGTTCATGCATCACTTTTGCGTGATGATCTAGTTCGTAACAACCTCGGATTTGTCCGAGGTTTTTTATTTTCAGCCCTAAACCACCTACTTCAGTAGGTGGTTATCATCCGTTTCGGCTTTGCCTGTAAAACTACTCA
>NZ_JAWOUS010000026.1:0-45890 GCF_033339495.1 Vibrio sp. 2134-1 | reverse complement strand
TGGCGCTGGACTAAACAAAGGCCCCCTTTTAGGGGGCTCACACAAAGCCACCTTCTTTAGAAGGTGGTAATTTACTTATCGAGCCAAAAAGTTGGATACAAATCCAAGAAGTTGGTCGATGTTGGCTGTGGTCTTTGTGTACGGTACCTGTTTAGTTGAAGCGATACATATGGTGTTTTTACCCGTGAACACATTCGTAGTGGGCACGTTGTGTATGTAATAGTTCTAAGAAGGTTTTGCCCCAAAGTCATTCAGAGTAAATGCTCTTTCATATCTTGCTGATGTAAATTTACCCTACAAAAAGTTATCCGATAGAATACAAACCAACATAACTGCCCCTTCACTATTGCTTGTTTGACTTGATAATTTGCCTATTTAACCAGTTAATTCCTCGAGGCATCTTGTTGGGGAATGATAAAGCACTGAAAATATTGTTATTATCCTTTTTCATTTACTAGTAAAACTAAACCCCATGAGATATGAATCCGCTCCTGTAGATCCAGTAGAAAGACAAAAAACCACAAGAGAACGTACAGTACGTCAACGCCTAGAACGTCAGGAAGAGCTGAGATATACCGCGAGCGATGAGAAACGATGGGCTGAAAATAGAGAGCGCGTTCTTGCTGAACGCAAAGCTGCCCAACAAGCTTATGGCTTAACAGAAAAAGAATGGGACGATGATTTACAAAAGCAAGCTAAAGAATATCAATGGGACACCTCTCAACAAGAGAACGTCAGTATTGCCGTACTAACCGTTGAAGAAGCCAACGAGTATTTGGATTTGCTCATTAAAGACACGCACGGACAGCTCACTATAGGTAAGGACTACACTGGCGTTAGCAAGGGACTTAAAGACGCTTATGACGTGGCCAAAGCTCTCGGTGGATTTGGGGCAACCGCCAAAGCCGTCAATATCAATGGTGTAATGAACATTGTGGTTGAGAACTACAAGCCTCGATATTTAGATTTAGGTGTCCGTTGGCAGGAAGCAACGTCTAAAATGCTTAAAATTGGCCACGACCTAAACACCGTTCGAGGCAATGTCAGTTTCTTGAGCAGCAATATCTATGTAGAACTTGTGTTCATTGGTGCGGTTAATGCAGTTGATTACATATTGCACGATGAAAAAACGCTAGGTGAGGTAGTAGGACAGTTTACATCGGATGTATCAAAAGGTGTGGTTGCTGGTGTGATTGCTCAAGGCATAACGATAGGGCTTAGAGTTGGAGTTACCGCAGCGTTTGCAGCGCCACCAACAGCGTTATTGTTGGGTTTCTTTGTGCTTACTGCTTTCGGTATTGGTAAAGTTGTTTCGGCTATTGATGACCAATACAAGTTCACCGAACCAATGAAAAAAGAAATTGAGAGGTTGATTGATGAAAATTAATCGTTTTCGCTCTGGACTATTTTTGGCGGCATGCATAGCATCATCATTGATCATAGTCCCGTTCTCTACCAATGGCCTTTACGACTCAGAAAGTCTCCCAAATGTGGTCGAAATATACAGCCCACTAAATGACGCGTCATTACTGGCTCTTAGCTACGCAATGATCACTGCATCGTTATTGTCATTGATAGTATTCACTACTGGCCGATGCTTAAGATGGTTACCTAAAGCGGTTGTGCTAGTTCTAAGCTGCTTATTCTTGGCTTCCTTTTCATATGGTTGGCATACGAATGTATCAACAAAACAAGAGCTTAATGAGAAAGGCTATATTGAATGTGTATCTGAACGGGAGCTTGCATTGAAGTTCTCAAGCAAAACTTATGTTCTTCCACCCGAGACTTGCGATTAAAGGTTTAGTGAAGATGGCCACTAGCGAACTGGTAATCAATGAAAGTAAATAGCCGTTTACTTTTTGAGGAAGCTTGGTAATCACTGCCAATACTTCGTCACATAGCGCAGGGGCATCTTCATAGGGGTAATATCATTAACGTCCACTGGGTGGTGCACGTCACGAATGTCCTAGCCAATTTTCAGCATTCTTACCATTCTTGGAGCTAACACACCTTGGTTGGTTAATGGGATACTAATCCTACCGTTTGTAGTGGCCAAAGGAGTTTGGCCACGCATTTGAAGCCCATCCATACATAAACTAATCAGTATTTCGCTAATTTAGCAAAATCACTAACTCAAAAATGTCCAGAAACGTGTTTGAATGGGACCGCTCAATCTGTGGATGCTCAAGACAACCAGTTTGATACTTTATCACTCAGTTGTAGCGTGAGTCAGACTTTGTAGTAGGAAGTAGTATGAAACTTTATTCCTCTCCTACATATGCGCTTCACTAACGCTTCGAAATTTTCGGAGACATACGCCATGATAAAATAACTCAACAAACTAACAGGAATAGGCATACTCGAAACTCAGTATATCGTTTAAAATGCAGACAATTTTGTTAGTGTTCAATCTCAAGTTGAATTTCGCAAAAAATTCGCTTGGCTTTGAAACTAAACCACGCAATAAAGCACATTATATTTTAAAACAGTAGCTAAGACTTTGTGAGGAGACCCAAAAACTCATAAAGCGAGGACCAACACTGTGAATTTTTGAGCTGTATCCAGTGATATTATCTGCCTTTTTTCTAAGTACTTTGACATAAGAAGATGCTAGTTCATTGAGCGCTGTAATTTGGATCTCTTGGATTTGGTGATGCACAGTATTATCTAACAATTTCCATTGCCCTTTTACTGCTGTCTTGTATCGTAAAACCTCTCCACCGGGGACTTTTAATAGTAGTGTGAATATATCACTTTGAAAGGATTCTTGACTGTAGATGGTCTTATCAATAGTGGCTGCGGCGGGTCCGTCTTTGATGCATTTCCAACTGCCTAAAATGGACTTTTCGTTAGCATACGTATAACTGGAGAAGCTAAATATCAAAATTAGTAATAATCTCATTTATTCATCCAAGAAGAGTTTATGTGTTTGAGGGTGAACATAGTTTGCTCTGAATAAGAAAGACCAAACTGTCTAAGTTTAAAAGCATAGGAGATAGCACTGGGGCTTGCTTCGTTGTCTAGTTTGCACAATTGATAAGCACATCCAATCATGACTTCTAACAATAGTGATGGTCCAGTTAGTATAAGGGTTACTTCTTCATCAACTCCTTTTTTAAGTCCATCATAACGATAGTGCTGGAGTCTTCGGTAATAATCATCGTCATTCATCCTAGTATTAGATAACGCCTCAAATATGTAGCCGTGAGTTTCACAGTGTCGATAGCGTTTTTTCATTTCTCTTAATACTATCCCCAGCGCTTTTGAGTTTGGATGAGCAGCTATGAGATTATTATTAAATTCACCCAAACTGTTCTTAGAAGCTGATATCGATAAAAGGTGCCGGTGTACAACAGGATATTTAAACATTGAAAAATGCAGCCCCTTAGAGATGACTTGTTCTAACTCAGATAAGACCTTCGGGTGATGCGCATTGAGCAGCTCAATACAACCATCTAACTCAGGTTCATTCTTAGGATTGCTACCTAGCAACTGAGATGCGGCGGTGTGACTAAGTACAACATCAACTAAATTTAAAAGAGAAGGGGTCAGTTGGCTTGTATGTTGAAGTAATGTGGAGTTGTATTCCAATTTAGGAAGTGTATCCACATCAATATAAACACCACCATACAACTTAAGGATCAATATTCTTAATATATCGCTTGCAGCTGCGAAATTACCCCTTAAGATCGTTTCATACAAGTAGAACTTTTTGAAATCATCATCAAAAAAAATAGCTTCAAAATCTCCACGTATATCTTTGACTTCAAACTTACTTTCCAAAATTGATAAATTATGACTATATTTATCTTTCTCTAATTGAAGTTTGAATACTAATTCTGGGAAATAAATTTGAGAGTATGACTCTAATGTTTTATCTAAGCTTGAAATCCCATTTTTTGTTGCAAATTGATATAAAATATTTTGTGATTTTATAAGATTACAGCCATTTTTATTGCAAATTAAGTTCAATAATTCATTTCTCAAAGAAGAGTATTGTGTTTGACTGTCTATCCAAAGTGTCAAAGATGAAGTTTTTTTTTGCCAGATATTTAAGTAATCCAAGCTATTTAGGTTAAGGTTACCAAGCCAGATAAAATGACACGAATTTGGCACTTCATACATATTTAAGCTAGAAAGTTCTCTCGTTCTTATGTTTTCTTTGCAGATAATCTCATTGATTAGATCATAGTTCTCTTCATCTATAAATTTATCGAACGTGCAGACCGCTCGTTTAAATAAGTCGACCAATTAATTATCCTCGTACTTTCTCTAGCAATTTTTGCTTCTCTTGAGTAAAAGTAACCCATTGCCTGAGCACCTCACTATTGTTAGCTTCGTTTTGCACTCCACATTGCTGACCACCAATACTAATATCAGGGTTCGAATACAAACCAATCACAAAACCATCTTTTAGGTTCTCATTCATTACTGTACGGTAAGGTCCGCAATGGTAAGCGTGCGCTTGGGATTGTGCTGACTGAAACCATTGGAGTCCGCCTTTCTCATGACCTGCCATTGCAAGGTGGCCTAGTTCATGTTCAAGAACATATTGGTTACCATTTAGTGTAATAGCAGCCATTCGAGCAACGTCTCCAGGATAAGTGTAACCTTTATATTCTGATGGTAGAGTCTTAACGACAACAACTATAAAGTCAGTTAATGACCCTAGATGCTCTTGCTTTTCTTGGTCAGACAAATTGTTTATCAGGCGATCGTATAAAAGTGAAAATTCTTTCGCACTGTGCGGAGTGAAAGCATTATCAACAAAAGTAACACTAGTCAAGAGACGTTCAATAGGTATACATGAACGTTGCAAAACTTGATTGGAGGTGGCCACTAATTCGGAAATCTGGAGTAAAATCTCGTCTTCACTCATATCAATTGAGCGCTCGACGAAAAACTTTAAAGTGGTGGTTAATGTATCATTTTTACTACATTTATGCACTACTAGTTCATTCTCTCTAGAAGTATTTGCGTTAGAAAACAATAACCACGACAAGAAGAACAATAACGCAAAAAATCCCAAAAAGAAGAGTGATTTTTTTTTCATATTAAAAGTTATTAAAGTTTAATTACTTTGACGCAGATAAATCTAATTAGCTATTTGTTAACTAATAATTAATCCGTACAGTCAACCAAAAAATTTTTAGTCTCAATACCAAACAGTATAAGCCAAAGCCTAAAAATCTATAGAATAAGCCAAACTTGATTTGTAACTTTTGAAATGAGAAACATTTTCATATAAAGAACTAAATCAACTAAATAATTAACAAAAACAACCTTATTTGGTAAAAATATGGAAAGTTATGGTACAGTTATATTTAAGTTTGGCTATTAGTTTTAAGTTTCTAAGATGCTTTAGCAGCGAAAACGCGAATTACATTTAGGCCAGAACCGCTACTCGAACTGCTACTTGAACCTCGACCTCTGCCACTGGCTCGGGTATTACAGCCTCCGGTTTTAATTGGAGTGCTTTGACCCATATCGTTACCTTTCTTAATGTTTGCTGCATTTGTACCAGAACCACCATACTGACCACCGCCTAACGCACTACCTACAATCTCATTTATTGCATTTGTATAATCATTTGGATTTCTGGGGTCAAAGCCGCCTACAACTTGATTTAAATCTTCTTCACTTAAAGTTTGAACTTTAGAGCAAGTCACTTTCTTCATTATTTATATCCTTGTCAATTTAACTTATATTAGCGTGACCTTAAAAAGCCGGTGCTTTTGCAAACAACACAATAAAACTAGTTTTGTTAATGAAATATTGCGCTGCTGTATGACTTATACGCTCTCAAAGTGAATGATTTCAACATAATTATTACATAAATTCATGATATGTGACATTTGGCACATGTTTTGTGAATTATTCACTATTCCATTTATATGATTAGGGCATACTATAGATATATCTAAATTCTATAATTTTGGAATGGAATCAATGCTGTTTAGGGATGAGGTTGTTAAATCTAAGCGAACCAGAATTACTGGGAATATAATAATTGTTCAGCCTATATCAATTTATACTTCTTCTTTAATGATATTCTTGATATTTATTTTGGTCGTAATGTTTCTCACACATTCTGAGTACTCACGTAAAGAGAAAGTTAAAGGGTACTTAATTCCAGAGAAAGGGTTAGTTAAAGTGTTCTCGGATAGAGAAGGTGTTGTAGATGAACTATATGTTCAAGAGGCCGAATACGTTACCGCTGGGCAACCATTAATCAAGGTCAGAAATAGTCAAAGTTTAGCAACTGGTATGGAACTATCTGATGCATTGAGTAAAGAAATTGGTAAGCAGATATCAACACTTCGGGTAGAGCTTAAGACAAGAGAGAAAATTCTTGGAAATGAACGGTTACGGATTGAGCGACAGATTGTACAATTAAATCAGAGTTTGTCTTCTGTGAAAAAAGCAAGAGCCACGAATAAAAGACGCCTGACTATTAAAGAAGAACAATACTTAAAAAACTTAAAACTATTTAAAAAAAGGTATATTTCTGATACACAGCTTTCTATGTTTCAAGAAGAATATCTCGAAACTAAGGAAACGAATGATCGTTTTGAGAGAGAAATAGCAATAACTATGGTTGATTTATCTAAATTGGAGTCTGAATTAGAAAGCTTGCCAGAAAAGATGTTAATAAAGAAAGCTCTATTAGAAAGACAAATTTCCGAATTGGAGACAAGGCAATACGAGTTAGAAAACCAATATGAATTTGTAAAAATGGCACCAGAATCAGGAGTGGTAACTGCAATTCATCCATCGTTAGGCATGCGTATAAATAACCAATCTCCCATTCTTAGCATCATTCCTGAGAATTCATCGTTGGAAATTGAATTACTACTTCCGACACGTTCTGCAGGTTTTGTTCAGAATGGAGATATAGTACAAGTTCGATTTGATGCTTTTCCTTACCAAAAATTTGGTTTGATAACGGGGGCGGTTGTGAATATGGATAAAGCATTGATCTTGCCAACAGACAAAGTGCTACCGGTTAAAATTAATGAAGCAGTGTACCGTGTTAGAGCAAAGATAAATCAGCAGTCAGTTACCGCCTATGGAAAAGAATTTCCACTTAAGGTAGGTATGATAGCTGATGCAGACATTATACTAGAGAAGAGAACATTGCTAGAATGGCTCCTAGATCCCATTTACGCGCTTAAAGGGCAATTAGGTTAATGGAAGTCTCAAATATATCTGACAAGATCACAACTCAATCCCTAGATCTACTTTCTTTCTCAGGTCTTAAGCGTGTACCTATCATATTACAGTCAGAGGTATCAGAGTGTGGTTTAGCATGCTTGGCCATGATTTCATCGTTCTACGGTCATAAAGTAAACGTTAGCTCTCTGCGTAGTCACATGAAGCTTGGATTACAAGGAATGAATCTCAAGCAAGTAATTCACATAGCAGATCAACTACATCTCGCGGGCCGCGGAGTCAAATGTGAAGCCGAAGATATCTCACACCTTGCATTACCATGTGTTCTACATTGGAATCTTGATCATTTTGTAGTACTTACGAAAGTCTCGTCAAGGCACGTTTATATCAATGACCCTGCTTTTGGTCGACGTAAACTCACTCTCGCACAGTTTAGTCAATCATTTACGGGTATAGCGTTGGAACTCACTCCTACCGCCAAGTTTGAGAAAAATGATACTAGTAAAACAATTCGTATCAATCAGTTGTGGGAAAAGGTGACAGGCCTTAAACGAACTTTAGGTACGTTATTGATACTTTCATTGCTATTACAATTTTCGGCATTGATTTCCCCCTATTACATGCAATGGGTGATAGATAATGTTTTACTCAGTAACGATAAACCTCTGCTATTTGTACTTGCTTCTGGGTTTGCATTACTCAATCTAGTCCAAATTCTAATCAGTGCGTTTCGGAGCTGGATCGTAATTCGCCTCAGTAGTGCCCTTAACATTCAAATGGGTGCAAATCTATTTCAGCATATGATACGTTTACCTTTGTTATATTTTGAAAAACGTCATGTCGGCGATGTTGTTTCACGCTTTAGTTCCCTCAATTCTATTCGAGAGTTGTTTACGACAGGTTTAGTCGAGACATTTATTGATGGTGTCATGGCTATAGTCGTTATTATCATGATGTATTTATATCACCCTATGTTAGCGACCTTAGTTTTAGGGTTTGTATTTACATCGTTTATTATTCAGGTTTTTTTTTACTATCCTTGCCGTCAAGTTACAGAAGAGTCGATTGTTGCTAGTGCGAAGGAAGATTCTAATTTTCTTGAGTCTATTAGGGCGATTCAAACTATAAAATTATTTAGCCATGAGTCGGTGAGGCAAAACAATTGGCTCAACCGATACGCGGAAGTTATCAATACTGACATTCGATTGGGTAAGCTACGTATCTCTGAAGGAGTGTTGGTCAACCTACTATCTGGACTTGAATCAATATTGGTTGTGTACTTTGGTGCATTAGCAACAATGGAGAACGAGTTGACAGTTGGAATGCTTCTAGCATTTATTGCTTACAAAGGACAGTTTACTTCAAGTATGTTCGCATTCATTGATAACGTAATCTCCTTTAAATTACTTGGGCTCCATCTTGAACGGCTCTCCGATATAGCACTAGAAAATCGAGAAAGTACCGATGCAAAAGCTGTCTTACCTACACAAATTCAAGGGCACTTGACAGTGGAAAACCTTGCCTTTCGCTATGCAGATAATACAGAGTGGGTTTTAAAGTCAGTGTCTTTCGATGTAAAACCTGGTGAATGTATCGCAATTACAGGGCCTTCTGGATGTGGCAAAACCACCTTGATGAAGCTTTTATTAGGGTTACTAAAGCCTACTCAAGGGAAGATCTTTCTTGATGGCATTGATATCACTGCTTTTAACTTGAGTGAGTATCGATCCTGTATTGGTTCTGTGATGCAAAATGATAGCTTGTTATCCGGTACGATTGCAGAAAATATTACGATGTTTGATTCTAGCCTTGATGAAAAAAAGATGCTCGATTGCTGCAAAATGGCTTGTATTTCGGATGATATAGACTTAATGCCAATGGGATATCACTCTTTAGTAGGGGACATGGGGAGCGCGTTTTCCGGCGGGCAGTTGCAACGTTTGTTTTTAGCCAGAGCATTGTATAAATCACCAAAGTTATTATGTTTAGATGAATCCTCAAGTCATTTAGATGAAAACAATGAAATTTCGGTCAATAATAACTTAGCTCAACTTGGAGTTACTAAGGTCGTAATAGCACATCGAAAGCAAACTATCGAACGAGCAGATCGTGTTATAGAACTTTCTAAAATTAATGTTCTGTCGTAAAGTTTTTGGGTTTAGGTTTAGGTTTAGGTTTAGGTTTAGGTTGATATTTGTTCCATTATCACCTCAAACTCCAGAATTCAACTTTGTTTTAATTAGCTTAAGCACAAGGCTTAACAGAAGTCGCCCTAATCTTCGAACATGGTTTTCAGTTATTGACCTGTTTTGACAGGCTTTTAGAATCATTGAAACATATTATAACTGAAAGACGTGGAAACAACTCTCCTGAACTTAACTAGAAGGTAGCATTGGCGACAGCTAAAGGTGGCAATAATGTTGTTGAGTAGGTACAGGAATACAACAAAAGTTTATGCACATTTTGAGTACATGTACTAAATCCAGCGTTGCTTTTAGTATTGGCGCTCAAATATACGACACGAAAAGTGTGGAATACCAAAACTGGAGTTAAATTTTGGTATTAGTTTTAAATCATAATACTTTGGGTTGGGGGTACTTCAATTAAGATGTATGTACTCTATATGCGTTGTCCGTTGATAGTGAAGAGGTCCCCTTAATGCAACGTGAGGTAAAAAGCTGCTATAACATAGTTGTTAATGGCGTCGATTAATGCGGTAGAGCGGCACTTCACAATCCACTTTATGACTTTAATGATGAAATTTGGGGGGGCAGATATGTGTTATTGGCAAACGTTTGTGGAACAGTAGCTAGCTAAGTAATCACCTCTGGGAAAAGGGCACTGGCAAAACCTCTGATATGCCTGTGTCACAATGTTTGCGAGTTTGGTTAGTTTCGAGTTGCATTTGTGTATAGACACACTTAAGCAATGTTGTTGAACTAGAGCTCTAGTGGACTTTGAGCTGTGTTATCAAACACGATCTACTTTCCATGCTTTTAATAAATTCATTGCTTGTTAATATTCAAATTCCCGTAAATGATTTCTGTACAGAACCTTTACAGTTGGCACTTCGTAGCACAGAAGTGCCCCGAAGTGCGTTACAATTCAAAATCCGAATTTAGATAATCTACACTTTTAGGCATACAAAATTCTAATCTTTGCCATTCAGGCAGAGTGCCCCAAAACTGGTAACAATGATATGAATGTGATCGTCGCTAGGCTGATGTTGAACATGCGCTGTCTTAATACGGTATTGAGATAAATACGAATTTTTTTACCAATCCAGACCCAAGTAATATTTGCAAACAGTCCGAATGTCGTAAACACGAAAGTAATCAATGTAACAGAGAACCAATAGTTAGAAGGGAGACTATAACTTGTGACCAAAGCAAGTGATGCCATCCAAGCCTTCATATTACCCAGTTGAAACAACGTAGCCTGAGTTACGTTGATTGGTTTGCTTTTAGTGGGTTCGCCCGAGAAAGGGTTGGTACATAGCAGCTTAATCATCAGCCAGAACATGTAAACCAGACCGATGTATTTTATGGCTAGATACCAACTTGGATGAGTCTGGAGGGCTACACCGACACCACACGCACAAAGCAGAATTAACCCTATTACGCCAATACGGATACCAATTAGGTGTCGCCATGATTTCCTTATACCAAATTGTGCCCCAGAGTTGGCGAGCAATAAATTATTTGGGCCGGGTGTTATGGCGGTGACAAACGCAAATAAACTCATCGCTGGAGTGAGTTCCCATAATGTTGTCATTTCTTTTCTTCTCAAATTAGTGCTGATAAGCCAAGAATAAAGGGATGAAGTGAGAGAGACCTACAGTTAATGCGTCATGGTGACAATTCTTTGATTTCATTTTCGTCAGGCCTTATTTATCCTGAATACAAGAATTAATTGTACCCCTTCGGAGAGAGACAATGTTAGTCCCTGATATATCGGGTCGTTCCGGACCTAAGTTTATGGCACTGGCTGAAGCGATTGCAGAGGTGATAGAGAGTGGTGAACTCGAACCAGATACGAAATTACCTCCTCAGCGTATTTTATCTTATCGCTTAGGTGTGACGGTTGGAACGGTGACGAGGGCATATAGGGAGCTAGAGCGGAGGGGCTTAACGGAACCAAAAGTAGGAAGCGGTACTTATGTACGTAACAGAGAAACTGAACTGAACCACTTTTATCATCCGGTATTGGAAGAAAAAGGCATTGATCTGGCACGTTGCCGACCTTTGCTATTATCGCAGCCGAAATTTCTGGCGAATGCGTTGAAAGAGCTATCACACAAGGAAATTGCGCAGGCAGCCGTGCTGGATTACTACTCCGCTGATGGCATTCAGGGTCATAACGAGACTCTTCGACAATGGCTGATGACCAAATTCAATATCGATATTGATGCACGGCGTCTAGTTTGGACTCATGGAGGGCAACACGGGATATCGTTGATTATTCAATCTCTGAGCCGCCCTAAAGATACAATTCTTGCTGAAGGGCTGTGTTATCCAGAGTTCATCTATGCATGTCAGCAATCCGAACGAAAGCTAGTGCCAGTAAAAGTCGATGAACATGGATTGGATCCAGAAGATATGGCTTTGCACTGTAAGAGGCATCGCCCAAAACTGCTTTATCTAACGCCGGGAATACAGAACCCGACCGGAGCTCAGTTAACGGATAGCCGAAGACTAAAAATCATAGAGATATGTCGTCGTTACAATGTGTTGATTATTGAGGACGATGTTCTCTACTGCCCACCGCCTGATCGAAAGAGTCCCTTAGTTGCTATCGCTCCAGATATTACCTTATACGTGGGCAGTTTTTCTAAGTACTTCGCAGGGGGATTACGACTGGGATTTATCATTTTGCCACTACCCTTTAAGGATTTATTGCAACGTGCGCTACGAGCCAGTTGTATGTATGTTAGCCCTCTAATCATCGACCTGGTATGTCGTTGGCTAACCAGTGGAGCTATGCAGGCAGTAGATGAAGAGATCGCGATGGAACTCAGTGCTCGTCATCGGATCTGGAAGACTGTATTTCCCGAAATCCATATCGGCGTTCCTGGCTACAATGTCTGGCTACCTTTGCCAGAGCCGTTAACAGGGTATCATTTTAACCAATCGTTGTTGAAACATGGGGTCAGAGTGAGAGAAGCGGAAATGTTTGCTGTGGGTCGGTATGAAGTGCCGGCAGCAGTGAGGATATCACTGGCAGGTCCATTAAGCCGCCCACAATTGCAATCAGCTCTAGATATCGTCAGAGACCAAATCACAAGGCTCACTTAAACTTCATAGCTCATATTGATTATTCACTGCCTAACTAAGCACCACTAGGCAGTGGGATATAAGCATTCGTAGCTACAAAACACGATGGAGTCAGGTCTTACATTTTGCTGCTAGAAAATATGGTTTAGTGTTGCTAATCCTAGATCGGTGAGTTTGAGCAAGAAATCTAACTCATTTTTGTCCAAAAATGAGTTTCGTTAGCTTGGACTAGAATAACAAAACGCTCTTCACGAAAGTTAAGGGCCTTAACTGCCTTTCATGTCGTTTGAACCAAGGTATCGAGATCCGCTTCGCTCTTAGTTACGTTCAACCTTAGCTGCTACTTTTCATCAATAAATAGAGATGAGTTACCATCAAGGAGCATAGAGAAGCGAGTGAGCACTATTCTCTCAAATGAACACTAAACTCCTTCCTTGTAGCCTGTCACCTTCAAACTACTTCCTCTAGCGCTAACAATTAATTCAAATGTGCGCTGGTTAATGATTTTTCTGTAAGTAACACAATTGAACGTGATAGAAGTAACAAAATGGCCTCTTAACGGTAACGTTCCCGAAAAGTTTATATATTATCGCCATCATTGACACAAGTGGTAGAGACGCTCTGAGTCTGAGCGCTCTGAAATTCAGACTTTAGATAGGTATTTAAAGTCACCATAAGTTTGCAATTTTACTTGGGAACGTTTGCAAATAACCTAAGTATAAATTTACGTGAGACTATGGAAATGAAACTACACACTTTGACGATGGCAGTAGCGCTTGGGCTGGTTACAGCACCTGCATTCGCAACAACAGATGTTGACGCTCTTGAAAAGCGAATTAATGAATTAGAACAGAGACTTGAACAGACAGAAAAAGTATCCACAGAAGCAAATGAGAAAGCCTCAAGCTTTGAGTTTCATGGCTACGCTCGTTCCGGGCTGCTCATTAATGATGATCTGAATGGTGCAGTGGGTACTGGTCCTTACATGACGGCAGCTGGTGCTATTGGCGCGCCAATTGGACGATTAGGGGTTGAGGATGATCATTATGTGGAAGCAAACCTTATTCACAAACGCTTTGCAGATGATGGTTCCAGCGCATTGTTCCGAATCATGTTGGCAGATAGTACGGAAACCAATAACGAATGGACAGCGAGTGAGAGTCAATTAAACGTTCGTCAGGTATATGCTGAGCTAAACAAGTTGAGCATGTTCTCTGAATCAAGTGCGTTTGCTGACGCAACGTTTTGGGCAGGTAAACGATTTGACCGTGATAACTTTGACATTCACTTCTTTGACTCGGATATCGTTTTCCTATCTGGTACTGGTGCTGGCGTGTATGACGTCCAAATGAACGATTCATGGAAAGCAAACTTCTCGATCTATGGTCGTGATTTTGGTGAGATTGATAGCTCGTCAACTGATGTTGAAAACTATATCGCGACAATGAACAACCGTTTTGGTAATTGGCAATTGATGCTGAGCGGCATGACGTCAGCTGATAACAATGATCGCGTAGAAGGCGCAGCGGACAAAGGTTTACATGCGATGTTTGCTTACCATGGCGATACCTTCTTTGGCATGAGTGAAGGCTTCTCTAAAACCGGTATTTTGATGGGTGATGGACTGGGTGCGGAACTTAAAGGCATCGGTTCAAACGGAGATTTGTTAGAAGACGCAAAAGCCGTACGCTTGTTCAGCTATGGTGTAACACGCATCGGCGACAACTGGCGTGTAGCACCTGCGTTGCTAGCAGAACACAGCCAAGATCGCTTTGCTAAAAATGATGAATTTACGTGGGCATCGTTCAACATCCGCTTAGCGCAAGAGTTTACGCAGAACTTTGAGATGGTTTATGAAGGCTCATACCAATACATGGACCTAGACAATGCGATTGATAAAGCAAGTGGCAGTTTTTACAAAGCGACAATCGCACCAACGCTTAAGATGTCTACCGCTGCAGGTTTCTTTGACCGTCCGGAGCTACGTTTTGCAGTTAGCTACGTTGATTGGAGCGAAGACTTGAATGGCTACTCGATTAGCCAGGATGCGGGTGCTGCAACGATGGGTGATGGTGGTGAAGTTCTGTTTGCACTGCAAATGGAAACTTGGTTCTAAAGGGATCTAACCGACAAAGAGTAATAAGAAAAGCGCCAACTGATTTCAGTTGGCGCTTTTTCATTAACAGGACTGACGCTCAATTGTTTTGAAGGTTAGTACCATCTTACTCATTTCAAAACTTCTGTTGGCAATTCTATCTAGTAGCAGTTTCGCACCATTTTCACCCGCTTTATCAAATGCATAGTTAAATGTTGATAAGGTTGGGGTACACACTGATGCGAGCTCATCATCACCAACTCCTAGCACTAAAACGTCTTTACCCGGTGTTAACCCGAGCTCTTGAATCGCTCTCATCGCACCGATAGCAATACGGTCTGTCGCACAGAACAAGCCATCTAGCTTAGGGTTCTTTGTTAAGTGTTGTTTTGCCAATGAATAGCCAGAATCGATGGTAAAGTCACCACGAGCATGGAAGGCGATCTCAAAACCATGGTGTTGCAGCGCTTGAACAAATCCTTCAGAGCGTTGCTTATCTACCGCGATATCGTCACCTTGCACGCCAATAAAACCCATGGTTTGGCAACCTTTTGCAACCAGTCTATTTCCCGCTTCAAACCCTACTCGTGCGTCATCATGAATGATGCTTGGAATATTAAACATGGAACCATCTTGACCGACGAGCACAACTGGAACGGCTGAGTTTTGAATTGCTTTTACCAGCTTGGAATCGAGGTGGGTGGCGTAAAGAATGATCCCTTCAACCCGTTTTTGGTTAAAGATCTGAATGTATTCCAGTTCTTTTTCGTGGGCTTGGTGAGTGCTAGCAAGTAAGACATGTTTCCCTGCTTTTTCAAGGACATCGGTTAATCCATCGACACCTTGGGATGTGGCATGAGAGGAAACCCGAGGAACAATGACACCAACCAGATTGGTCTTTTGAGATTTTAGATCTTTAGCGACTTGGTTTGGCACATAGCCACACTCCGCTACTGCTTGGCGGACTTTCAGTTTTGTCGCTTCTTTTACGCCATATTCATCGTTTATAACCCGTGACACTGTTGATTTTGATACGCCAGCCAGACGGGCGACATCATGCAGACTCGCCATTGTTCCTATCCATTCTGTTTTTCGTTTTTGGGATTGTTTGCAAAGAGAAGATGAAAAGCTCTTTGATAAGTAGCGATTCTAACCTCCTATACTGCTCTTAGGGAGAGAATTTGACGATCATTCTCACATTCTCTCTGCTTTATCTTTGATCATTTGGTTTTATTGAGCAAAAATCTGTTTTGCAAACGTTCCCTAAAATTTCGCAAGCTCAGATAATAATCCAATGGGGTATGAAATGAATTATCCGGCAGTAGCAAAAGAGTTGTTAACTCTATTAGGTGGTAAAAGCAACATCACCGCACTTGCGCATTGTGCGACACGCTTACGCCTTGCCGTTGCAGATGAGCAAAAAATAGATGAACAAGCGATTGATAGCCTTGAAGGAGTAAAAGGGCAGTTCAAAGTTGCGGGTCAGTACCAAATCATTTTTGGATCTGGCATCGTAAACCAAGTTTATGCAGAAATGGCGAAGTTGACGGGGATGAGTGAAATGTCCACCAACGACGTTGCGTCTGCTGGCGCAGAGAAACAAAACATTGTTCAGCGCGCGGTGAAAGGGCTGTCTGATATTTTCGTTCCAATCATTCCAGCAATCGTCGCTGGTGGTTTGTTGATGGGTATCTATAACCTATTGACTGCTCAAGGCTTGTTCATTGATGGCAAATCTTTGATTGATGCCAACCCAGGACTGACAGACTTGGCGAACATGATCAACACGTTTGCGAACGCGCCGTTTGTTTACCTGCCTATTCTGCTGGCATTTTCAGCCAGTAAGAAGTTTGGCGGTAACCCATATTTAGGGGCGGCGCTAGGTATGTTGATGGTTCACCCTGACTTGCTGAATGGTTGGGGATTCGGCGGCGCATCTGTGTCTGGCAACATTCCGGTTTGGAATATTCTTGGCTTTGAAATCCAAAAAGTGGGCTACCAAGGTTCGGTGTTACCGGTTTTGGTATCGGCATTCATTCTTGCGAAGGTTGAGCTAGGCTTACGTAAAGTCATACCTTCTGTTTTAGACAACCTTTTAACGCCATTACTGGCGATTTTCATAGCGGGTTTGCTGACGTTTACTGTCGTCGGTCCGTTCACGCGTGATATTGGTTTCCTATTGGGTGATGGTCTGAACTGGCTATACAACACTGCTGGCTTTGTTGGTGGTGCGGTATTTGGTCTTATTTATGCTCCGTTTGTTATTACTGGTATGCATCACAGCTTCATTGCGATTGAAACTCAACTTCTTGCGGATATTGCGACGACGGGCGGCACCTTTATCTTTCCTATTGCGGCGATGTCTAACGTTTCTCAAGGAGCGGCAGCGTTGGCGGTGGGCGTGATGAGCAAAGATAAGAAGATGAAAGGTATTGCGATTCCATCTGGTGTTACGGGTTTGCTGGGTATTACAGAACCGGCTATGTTTGGTGTTAACTTAAAACTACGTTACCCATTTATTGCGGCAGTTTGCGCTGCGGCGTTATCAAGTGCGTTCATCACAATGTTTAATGTGAAAGCTCAGGCATTGGGCGCAGCTGGTCTTCCAGGCATCATTTCCATTACGCCAGAGAAGATTGGGTACTACATCGCGGGTATGGTGATCGCGTTCTTGACCGCATTTGTTCTCACCATTGTTCTTGGTATGCGTGACCGCGCTAAAGTCGGTAGAAAAGCAGCGGCTTAATCTGAACTCCTTAGGGGTGGAGTCCCCCAAAATCCACTTCTTTTCCTAAATGTTTGGGGTGCTAGTCAAGCACTAATGGCTTGGCTAGCCTTTTTCAATTTTTACTTGGTAGTGAAGGTGTTCAACACGTTGGACTATCAGGGCTTTAATTTCAAGGTAAGCAAGATGAATCAAGTGTGGGTAACTGGTGATGCTGTTGTCGATCTAATACCGGAATCTGAGACTTCTTTACTCAAATGTCCCGGTGGTGCACCAGCGAATGTCGCCGTAGCTATTGCTCGTCTATCTGGTAAGAGTGCGTTTTTTGGACGTGTAGGTGATGACCCATTTGGTCGATTCATGCAATCAACGCTCGATCAAGAGGGCGTGAGCACGGAGTTTCTCGTTAAAGATCCTGAGCAAAGAACATCAACAGTGGTGGTGGATTTAGACGAGCAAGGTGAGCGCAGCTTTACGTTTATGGTAAAACCGAGCGCTGATCAGTTTATGTCTGTTGAAGACATCCCTAACTTTAAGCAAGGTGATTGGCTGCATGTCTGCTCGATTTCACTGGCAAATGAGCCAAGTCGAAGCAGCACATTTGAGGCGATCAAAAGAGTAAAAGCCGCTGGTGGTTTCATTAGCTTTGACCCTAACTTGCGTGATGAAGTGTGGCAAGATCAATCAGAAATCCAAGCTGTCGTGATGAAGGCTGTAGCGATGGCCGATGTGGTTAAGTTCTCTGAAGAAGAGCTTTTGTTCTTAACTGACTCAACATCGATGGCGCAAGGTTTACAACAAATAGCCGCTTTGAATATTGCTTTGGTCTTGGTGACACAAGGTGCGAAAGGTGTTTGGCGCGTCTTTGAAAGTCAGAGTGAACTGATCACAGGTCAAGTCGTTAGTCCGCTTGATACCACAGGTGCGGGTGATGCTTTTGTCGGAGGGCTACTGGCATGCCTGTCTAGGTATGACGATTGGAAAAATCATCCTGTTGTTAGCTCTGCGATTCAATGGGCAAATGGCTGTGGTGCATTAGCGACGACGCAAAAAGGCGCAATGACCGCGCTTCCGACCCAGACAGAATTGCTGCAATTTATTGGGCAATGATCTCCAGATCCAATTTCAGTTGAGAAAAATTATGAGCTTAAACAACCGTTGGACTGTAGAGCAAAGATATCGCCGACTTGAGCAAATCCCTCAGTGTGATATCGAAGAAATGACACTTTCACGTCAGCAAGATAAAGGCTTTCCTAGTTTTCATATCGCCCCTAGATTTGGGTTGTTAAATGACCCAAATGGGTTGTGCTATTTCAATGGTGAGCACCACATCTTTTACCAGTGGACGCCTGTGGGACCAGTCCATGGAATGAAGTATTGGTACCACCTTTCTACTAAAGACTTCATCTATTTTACTGATCATGGTGTGGGTCTTCATCCCGACCAAGACTACGATTCACATGGTGTTTATTCGGGTGGCGCTTTGGTGGAAAACAACAAGGCTTTGCTGTTTTTTACTGGTAATAAGCGTGACCAAAACTGGAATCGAATTCCAACACAGTGCTTTGCCACCATGGATTCAGACGGCAACATTGAAAAGCATGGTGTGGTCATTGAGAACGAACATTACACGGAGCACTTTCGTGATCCAAAAGTTTGGAAGAAAGGCGATGACTATTTGATGGTGGTGGGAGCTCAAACCAAAACCGAGCATGGTTCAATGGCGCTCTATCAAAGCAAAGATTTGAAAACGTGGCAGCATAAAGGTCCTATCAAGACCAAGTTTTCTGACCTTGGGTACATGTGGGAGTGTCCTGATTTCTTTGAGATTAATGGTCAATCGGTGATGCTGTTTTCTCCGCAGGGCGTGAGCAGTGGTAATCCTTATGATTTCAAAAACATCTATTCTGTCGCATATATCGTGGGTGATCAGTTGAACCTAGAGTCGATGACTTTAGAAAACCACCAAGATATTTTGCAGCCAGATTATGGGTTTGATTTCTACGCCCCACAAACCTATTTAGATGAGAATGGGCGTCGCATTCTTATTGCATGGATAGGGTTGCCAGAAATCGACACACCATCGGTCACACACCAGTGGGCAGGAATGTTGTCTCTTCCTAGAGAACTAACGTTGAAAGATGGTTTTCTTGTTCAAACTCCACTCCCTGAATTGGAGAGTTTAAGAAAAGAAGAGGTGGTCTTTGCACAGTCCCATACACTGGAAAGCACAAGTTGTTTGATCCAATTAGACCTTGAGGGCGATGGCTTTGAACTTGAGCTGAGTAACCTCAAAGGTGACAACATCGTCTTTAGTGCGACAAAGCACGAGTTTATTCTGGACCGTCGTCACATGTCTCATTTGTGCGCAGAAGAATTTGGTAGCATTCGAAAAGCACCAAGATTGGACGCTAAGCAGACGATTGATATATATATCGACAATTCTGTCATCGAGATTTTCATTAATGGTGGCAAACACACGATGACCAGTCGTTTCTTTATTGATGACCTTAGTAAAGTAACGTTGATAGGGTTGGAACAAGCAAGGCTTTTCCCTTTGAAAGGTATTACAGGCTTGTTTGAGTCATCTTTATAATTGGTCATATCAAGCGGAGTGCCTTTTGATATACGAGCCTTTTGATATAACAGCTCCTCAGTAGGCATCAAAAACGCCCTTCATATCTCCATGAAGGGCGTTTTTTGTTCAAAATACCTAGGTAGATTATCTTTCACGCACGTAGGTCGTTTGAACTAAAGTATCCAAAACAACTTCACTCTTGGTGACTTTGAAGTTTAGCGGTTGTTCTAAATCCCCAAATAGAGGTGCGCCGCCGAGTGTCGCTTACTCATCGTTGGCATCTCGAACCTAGTTCACATTATCGCGACGTTTTTACTTATAGCGTGAAAGAAAATCCCATAACCAAAGGTTCTAACTAAAAGAGATTGCAGGACTTTTATTTAGCGAATTCGACCTAATATCTTGAGTATGCCTAATCGCAGTTGGCGAAGAGGTGATGTTAATAATGCTTGCTGGCGCGTAAGACCCGTCAGTTTGAAGATGCATTCAAACACAATAAGGGAAAACAATGGCTAACGAATACATTCCACCAAAAGTTTGGACAAACGATAATGAAAACGGCGGTCAGTGGGCGAGCATCAACCGTCCGGATTCTGGCGCACGTCATGAGCAAGAGCTTCCAGTTGGTGAGCACCCATTCCAACTTTACTCAATGGGTACCCCAAATGGTCAGAAAGTGACGATCATGTTTGAAGAGCTTTTGGCGGCTGGCGTAACGGCAGCAGAATACGATGCATACCTGATTAAGATTGGCGATGGCGACCAGTTTGGCTCTGGCTTTGTGGCTGTTAACCCAAACTCTAAAATTCCGGCATTGGTTGACCGTTCGGGTTCTGAGCCAGTGAACGTGTTTGAATCTGGCAACATCTTGTTTTATTTAGCAGAGAAGTTTGATCATTTCTTACCAAAAGAAGGCGCTAAGCGTGCTGAGGTAATGAACTGGTTATTCTGGCTGCAAGGTTCTGCGCCATATCTAGGCGGTGGTTTTGGTCACTTCTACGCGTACGCACCAGAGAAGTTCGAGTACCCAATCAACCGCTTTACAATGGAAGCAAAACGTCAGTTAGATGTATTAGACAAGCGTCTTGCGAACAATGAATTCCTAGGTGGCGATGAGTACAGCATCGCTGATATCGCAACATGGCCATGGTACGGCAACCTTGTGTTGGGTCGTGCTTACGATGCGGCTGAATTCTTAGACGTAGAAAGCTACAAAAACGTTGTGCGTTGGGCAAAAGTAATTGATGAGCGTGAAGCGGTAAAACGTGGTCGAATTGTGAACCGTTCATGGGGTGAAGAATGGGAGCAGTTACCTGAGCGCCACAGCGCAGAAGATATTGATAAAGTATTGAAACTTAAACCATAAGCAATCTTGGCCTAGCTACGTCAAATGAGTTTAGTTTTATCTATGCTTATACAGTGACCTTAATCAAATCTATAGCGCACCATATACGGTGCGCTATTTTTATTCTCATTTAGTCTCGAAATGCTAATTTATATCACCTCTTGAAGAGCATTTAGTTCGTAGATGAATCTTTAATGTATTTATATATTATGATGCAAAACAAAGCTCATATTTCCATGTTAAATATGGACTGGTTATACTGCTTTCTAATAATTAAATTATTTAAAAATTATAAACTGATTTTATATCCATTATAAATAAAATTAATGATAATTAATATTTGACATAACCACTAAATTTGTGTGGAATATGCGGGTTGATTTTTTTGATGAAATAAAATTAATTTCTAGTACTTTTATTTAAGACAAGCTTAGCTTTTAGCGATGTTTAATTATTAATGCTTATATCATGAAAGAGGATATGTATGATGTCGTCGTTTGAGTCGTACTGGGTTGGGATACGTCAAAGAATAGCCGTACAAACCGAAGGTAACCGCAGTTTAAAGTCTCTAGTCATTAAAAAGCAGCGTGTGAACTTAAATAACAGTGGGTTATCCTTTCGCGCTAAGTCCGGATGCCTTATCCCTCACTGTTATACCAAGTTCTCTGATGAGATAAACCTAAAAACATCGAAAAAATCGTCTCTTAGTTTTAAAAAAGGAAAGCTGTATTTTTCTCCAGTTTAATAATAAATGAAATTTACATAAATTATAATATTAGGTTTTTAAATTTATCGGTAATTAATTACGATTTTATGATGCGTTTTCAATATGTTTTCTTGGTAAGTAATTAGCTGGACTTATTGTTGATTGTTTTTGTTGTTTCCTATTTAGATATGGATAAAAGCTCAACTACTTTTCCTATACCAACTTACTCCCTGAATTGACTTGCGCGCTTTTTCTCCCCTCTCAAAAACATAGCGTTACGGAATTATTTTCGCTCCTGTTTCATTCTTCAAGACGAAAGCTCTACCTACCTCTCATTATTTTCGACAAACATTGAGTAAAAGTAACCAATCGTAACAAGGTGGCTGTAACTGAGCGCCGTTTCAATATACTCGTTTTTTAACTAGGTAATCCCGCGCTTTGAATTCATTCGGGTACCGTTTGTAAGCCTTAAATGCTACTAAGATAAGATGTCATGATGAGAAAAAGTACTATATTACACACAGTGTTAATTACAGGGTTCGCTGCTGTATCCTCGTTGGCTTATGCTGCGCCTTCAGTTGTGCCAAATGCGCCGGAACTCAGTTCTCGTGGTTATGTTTTGATGGACTTCCATACGGGGAAAGTACTGGTTGAACGTGATGCCCACAAACGTTTAAACCCCGCGAGTTTAACGAAGTTGATGACTGCTTATGTAGCTGGTCAAGAAATTAATACAGGCAATATTACGTTGAATGATGAGGTTGTCATCAGCCGAAATGCTTGGGCAAAAAATTTCCCAGATTCTTCAAAAATGTTTATTGAAGTCAATACTTCCGTTTCTTTGTCTGACTTATACCGTGGTCTGATTGTTCAATCTGGTAACGATGCCAGTGTCGCTATTGCTGAGCATGTTGCGGGAAGTGAATCAGGGTTTGTGAGTTTGATGAATAGTTGGGCCGCCAAGCTTGAATTGTCTAACACGGCATTCACCAACCCTCACGGCCTAGACAGTGACGGTTTATATTCGACACCTTATGATATTGCCAAGTTGGGCCAAGCGATTATTCGTGACTTACCTGATATCTATCCGCTGTATAGCGAAACCTCGTTTACTTACAATGGCATCACTCAATACAACCGTAATGGCTTGCTTCGTGATCGTAGTATGAATGTCGATGGCATGAAAACTGGTTATACAAGCGGCGCGGGTTATAGTCTAGCGACTTCTGCAACACAAGGTGATATGCGTTTGATTGCCGTAGTGATGGGAGCGAAGAGTGAGAATGTTCGTGAATCAGAAAGCAAGCAGCTGTTGAGTTATGGCTTCCGCTTTTACGATACGGTAATGCCGACTGAGGCGGGTGCGGAACTTGCGAAAGCTCGAGTTTGGATGGGCGAAAAAGACGAGCTTACTGTCGGCGTAGCTAACGATGTTTATCTCACTTTGCCAAAAGGAGATGTAAAAAATCTGCAAGCGGAAGTTGAATACAACGGTGATTTAGTTGCGCCAATTTCTGAGCAACAAGTGGTTGGTAAAGTGCTTTACAAAGTCGACGGTAAGGTCGTAAATGAAGCCGAGCTCGTTGCATTGGAGTCCGTGGAGGAAGGCAGTTTATTCAAGCGAATTTTAGACTGGTTTAAACAATTGGTCGCTAGCTGGTTCTAAACAGTAGCGAACTTCTGTCTATATCACTCTATCTTGTTAATGTTCTATTAAATCAATTTACTAAGGCGACCAACGTGGTCGCCTTACGTTTTTGGAATACTCGTTGCGTTAAAACGCAGGCCTTCTTGTAAGGGTGTGTTTTTACCTGACCAAGAGCGTTTTGTGTTTTTGGGTGCGAGAGAAAAGAAACTAGAACAAGAATGGAGTGACACGTGCACAAGATTTTATCTTTGACATTGATTTTATCGCTCATGGGCTGCGCTATGCCTTACCAGCAGGAGGTCGATAGCGGCCAATGTGTTGGAGTCATGACCTCTCAGGATGCATATGGTTATTTAAACCCAAACCATTACACAATGCAGGTACTCGCGCTAAAGCAAGAAAAAGATGTGAAAGATTATATTCGCTATATCGATCCTAAGCATCCGGTTTGGGTTAACTGGAAAAACAGCCGAGGCACGCGTTGGTATACGGTAACTGTTGGTGATTTTAAAACGAAACAGGATGCCTACAATGCGCTTTCTTCATTACCAAGCCGTGTAAAGCAGTCATCCCCGTTTGTGCTGACTTTTGCGGAAATGCAGCGTAAGCAACAAACGAGTGTTGTCAGAATGCGTTAGCCAACAAAAAACGGAAGCGATGGCTTCCGTTTTTGTATTTAGGAGTAAGCTTAAAGCGCCGATAAAATCGTTTCTGCTTTGCTTGCTTCAAACTCTTTTGGCTCTTCAACGTTAAGCTTAGTCACTGTGCCGTTTTCAATGATCATCGCGTAACGTTGTGAGCGAATACCACCAAAGCCGCCTGTATCCATTTCAAGACCCAATGCTTTAGTAAAGCTAGCGTCGCCATCACCCAACATCAGAATCTCAGAAGCATTTTGAGCTTCGCCCCACGCTTGCATCACAAATGCATCGTTTACAGAAACGCACGCAATTACATCAACACCTTTTGCCTTTAGCTCATCAGCTAATACCACATAGCCTGGTAGATGAGCTTCTGAACAGGTAGGGGTGAATGCGCCAGGTACAGCAAAGAGTACGACTTTCTTGTTCGCAAACAGTTCTGTAACGTCGTGGTTAACCATACCATCGGCAGTCAACTCACTTAGAGTTGCAACTGGTAGAGCTTGGCCTTGTTGAATCATGATTCTATTCCTTTTTGTGTGCTAGTTTAGCTTTCTCAGTCTAGCGTTTATAAATGCGGTTAACCACAGAGTTTTTGTAGGGTTTTAATACCTACGCGTTTGACCTAAGGCGTGGCACTGATGCCTTTATTGCAACGCTTCGTGCTGGTTTACGTATTGGCTAACAAGGTGACGATATTTCGCCTTTAACTCGTTATCGATAAAGCTGGCATCAATCGCGTTCATTGTAAATTGGGCAAGTTCACTCTTACTCATTGGATGTGCGTTGTTGACGGCCAGAAAGTTATCCGTCATGTAGCCACCAAAGTACACAGGATCGTCTGAGTTAATCGTTACGGCGACACCTTTTCGTAGCAAATCCACAATATTGTGATCTTTCATATCGTCGAATACACATAGCTTAAGATTCGATAACGGACACACTGTCAGTGGCATTTGGCTTTCGATTAAGGATTCAACTAATGCTTCATCATCAACACAGCGAACACCGTGATCCACGCGGCTCACGTAAAGCATTTCAATTGCATCGCTAATATTTTGTGCGGGGCCTTCTTCACCTGCGTGAGCAACGGTAAGTAAGCCTTCTTCTACTGCTTGTTTAAATACGCGCTTGAATTTAGCTGGCGGATGACCTTGTTCTGAAGAATCTAGTCCAACACCAATGATCTTATCACGGTGTTTCAGAATAGCCTGTAGGGTCTCTATGGCACTCTCTTCTGAAAGGTGACGGAGAAAACACGCAATAATTTGCGAGGTAATGCCAAGTTTTTCGTGACCATCTTTTAGCGCGCGAGCGATTCCATTGATAACAGTGTCAAAGTCTATGCCGCGTTCTGTGTGTGTTTGAGGGTCAAAAAAGATTTCGGTATGAACAACGTTGTCTTCTTTACAGTGCAGTAAGTATTCCCAAGTGAGATCGTAAAAATCTTGCTCCGTACGCAGAACTCCCGCTCCTTGGTAATAGAGGTCGAGAAATGATTGTAAGTCAGTGAACTGATATGCACTGCGTAGTTCACTCGGAGAAGAGTAAGGGATCTCGATGCCGTTTCGTTTTGCTAATTTGAATAAGAGTTCCGGCTCAAGTGAACCTTCGATATGTAAGTGCAGCTCTACTTTTGGAAGACCTTGAATAAATGCGTTCATATTCCACCTTATGTGTATTGTGGATGCAGTTACTCTAAGAATAGGTATAGATAGAAATAAATCGAACGCTATCACAAAGAGTAAGACCCACGATGATCTCAACTCTTCGTAATCAGCACTTTGCGGGAACTGGTAGAGACCCCCAAACCATATCATTGGGGTTATACGAAGCAAACGAGAGGGATTATACGCAAAAATATCGCTTTGGCTATACGCAAATAACCTAGCTGTCATTAGTCACGGGGTTTCCTGTGAGCGAAACGATTATTTGCAAGTCACTTGAGTATAGAGGAGCCAGTTGTTTTTGCGTGTGTGAGAGGCACGTGTAATTAGAAGAGTAGTCTAAAAGAGTGGAGATTCGTTTGAGCAAAGGTAGGTGGCGGTACCTTGCACAACGATAAAGGCAGAGAAAGCACTAGAGAGCATTTATAGATCGAATAACTTATCAAATTCTCTTTGTTCCATAATGTCTTCTATGCGGCGTCGAGTTTTCTGCTTTACCGCCGCCGCGTTTTGTTCAGACTCTTTTTTGTCTTTTTCTGACTGCTTCTTACTTTTTCTAGCCATTGGATACCTTCCAAATTAGTTGCATTATCCATTAATGCATGAAAACTGAATCAGTTAACAGTAAAACTTCCTAACTTTGAACCTGAATCACAGAGAATAGTTCCAGATTGCGTTTTCTCACAATATTCAAAATCGATCATAAAGCTATGAGAAAGAAGTTTCGGTAATACGTGTCTTCGTAAAATATCACCATTTAATTGATGTATTTTAGCGTTCCAAGAGGTTTGAGGTTGTTCTAAATTAAATTCAATTTCTAACATTTATTCTCCTGTTTTTTTAGTGATTTTCTCTTTGTTAAGTAATTGATACCAATGCCTTTGACGGCCAGTTCTTTTTGAGGACATGATTTTTCCTATAAATAATAAATTAAGCAGTACTATTCAGTTTATTTTAGATAGCACAAAGCAATGCCTAAAATTAGGCTGAGTGATTGATGAAAGAATATTTTTGAAGGAGAGAGGTTTGGTGCAGCATGGGCATGCTACACCAAGAAAAGCAGTCTTATAGAGGAGTTACTTCAGTCGCTTGAGGACCTTTTTTACCTTGCTCTACATTGAAGCTTACTTTCTGACCTTCAGTCAGTGTTTTGAAACCGTCAGAAACGATAGCGTTAAAGTGTACGAATACATCTTGGCCGCCGTTGTCTTGAGATAGAAAACCGAAGCCTTTAGTTTCGTTAAACCATTTTACTGAACCAGTTACTTTAGACATAAAAATACCTTTGAATTAAACATTAAAATTATGATTTGTTTTGTGGATCTTTTCTAAGCTATTGAATGTTCAATCAAGAGGAAGTTGTACGCAGGTGTCTGAATTGGGGATTCAAGATTTTACTGAGAGGAAACTTAAACTAAATGTTGCATTAACAGCTCTCTTCTAAGAGCCAAGGCACACTATACACCTTGTTTAGAAAATAGCTACATTTATTTTAGATAAATTAAATGTGCTCATTATTAACTCGATAAATTGTATTGTTCGAAAAAGTTGAATAAGTAGAACGAATAGTATGGCTCATAATTTTAGCTCATCAACCTAAAATAGAACCTTATCGATAGCCATAGATTGAACATGCGATTTGCAAGCGGTCACAAAGATAAACTAGGAGAACTAGTATGAGTACATTCAGAGAAATTCGTCAGCTTATTCCTGCGCAAGCTACTGCTGATGGTGATGGAGTGAAAATTCGCCGAGTAGCGGGTTTCAATCATGCTAGCTTTTCTCCATTTTTGATGATGGATGAACTCAAATCAGAAGACCGTGCTGACTATATCGGCGGTTTCCCTCCGCATCCGCACCGCGGTATCGAGACGCTTACTTATATGTTGAAAGGTCATTTCCAGCATCGTGATCATATGGATAATGTTGGCGAGCTTCGTTCCGGTGGTGCACAGTGGATGGCAGCAGGAAGAGGCGTCATCCATAGCGAAATGCCTATTATGAAGGAAGGCGAACTGCATGGTTTCCAAATTTGGATTAACCAGCCTGCGAAAAATAAGATGCAGCCAGCTCAATATCATGACTTTCAACCTGAAACGATCACTGAGTTTGATACTCCGAATACGGGGGTTGTACGTTTGATTGCGGGTCATATGACTATAAACAACGAACGAATTCAGGGGCCGCTAACAGAGACAGGTGTTGCTGCCACGGTAGCCGATTGGAGAGCGATGGGTGGTCAAGCTTTGAATTTGAACACGGATCAAGACAACAACATGATGCTCTATGTCTATAAAGGTCGTATTCAATTAAAAGGTCGTGAGATCAATCAAGGCGAAATGGCCATTTTATCGAAAGGTGAATGGGTTGAATTGCAGGCCGAAAAAGAGAGTGGTGCACTGATCTTTATTGGTGAGCCAATTAATGAACCCGTGGTGCATTATGGCCCTTTTGTCATGAATAGCATGGAAGAGATAGAACAAGCCATCCAAGACTACAACTCTGGGTTGTTTGAAACTTACTAGTTTTGACAGCCTACTCGCTTTTTCAGTTAGCGAGCAAATTAAAACAGTTTTGAGCCTGAATATTGGGCTCGACCAGAAGCAAATACGATAATCCACTGCCATCGAATTTGCGTTAGCCACGTTTAATCCACGTGGCTTTTTTCTACTTCTGACTCCATCGTATGATGGCTTCCTTTCCTGCTTCAATTCCTAACTCATAAGCATGACGCAGTGGTGCTGGCGATCGACTCAGCCGTTTCAACTTGAATGTTTCAGGAGGACACACTTGAATGATTTTGATACCAGGTGGTGGGTTGTTGATCAGCGCTAAGGTCTGATTGTAGCGAACTTCACGTGTCAACATCGGTTCAATTAATCCGGGCGTTTCTTTCAACATCCTCCTAGTTAGGGCGCTGAATCTTCCTCTTGGCTTTTGATAGCTTGCGGGCTGGCTGCGTAAAATCATAATCTTTTTGGCTCCTCGCTTTATTGCTTCTGCAACAGGAAGTGCGTCTGAGACGCCACCATCAACGTATCTAATTCCGTTCAGTGATACGCCATTTCGGTAAAGTACAGGCAGTGCGCTGCTGGCTTTCATTGTTTCTGCCAAGTCGTCGACATCAGGAAGGTGGTACTCCGCTTGCCCATTGTCTTGACGCGTCACGCCTAAAAAGAAAGGTCGTGAATCAGCTTTGAGCGCAGATTTATCGATGCCAAGTTCTTCGAGGGTGACATTCCACATCCAGTCTAAGTTCATCATATCACCACCACGTAGAAGTTGAGATGGAGAGATAAATTCTTTTCTTAAGCTGTAATCGAGGTAGATTTTTAAGTTACGTCCGGGCATTTTAGCTAAGTAGGCAGCCAAGTTGCTAGCACCCGCAGACACTCCCCAAAAGCTATCAAATGGAGAGAACTCGCTAGCAAGAAAATGATCGAGTATGCCGCATGAAAATACGCCTCGCATGGCTCCACCTTCGACAATCAATGCTCGAGAGCCTACTTTTTCCATCACTTCGCTCCACTCTTTATCAATCGGATAATAGCGTGCAGCTTAACGCATAATGGTTTTATACCCAAGTGGGCCAAAGGTCTAGGTTGCGTTCCTTTGAATAAAAAGGGCATCAATGGATGCCCTTGTCACTTTTAGCCTATGGAATTGCGGGTAATTGAGTCACTAATTTAGTGAAGGAGACCGAGCCAATTAGCCCCCCTGACATAGAGCCATACCTGTAGTCCCATACTGATCGTTGTTGGAATAGTTTGATGATCACTTGTTAAATAGGCATACAAACACTATCCAGAGCGTTGTAAGCAAAAGTAATGGGGTGAATACTTTCTGGATAGAAGCGCCATCAGTTAAATTGTAAATTTTGATGGATTCATTATAGAACGCTCGTTTGAATTCTTTGAAGCTAATGTCGCTCTTCGCATGCGACTGTTCATAGTGCTGGTGTGCAGCGTCCGATAGCTGGTATTCCAAGTCTTGGAGCTCGTACTCCTTGTTAAAAAACGCATCCCAAGCCGAAAGGCGGGCTATCGTTTTAGGAGATGGATCACCATTTAGTTTCTCTAGACGTTTAGCATAAGCTGCTTGATATTTATCCACGGTATATTCCTGTCTGAATAGACGTTGAGTTAGAACATATGTAAAAAAGAAAAATAAGTAATAAAAGGTTTTTTACGTTCTATACCTGTGATAAATGCTAAAAAGTTCAATGCTCTAGCGCTCCGATGTCGCAAATGATATTGATGGAATTGCTCTGCGACAAATAAAATAATTACTCTAGATAACAACGAATTTTTGTTGTTTTTTTAAAAACTGATCATGAGATTGAGTGGGGATTTTTACCGAGAAGAATTTCGCTACTGTAACTGTCTATATTTACTCAAAAAGAGAAAATCTTAGAAGCTTTCTTTGATTGATGTGAGATATTTTAGGTCGAAAAGCATTAATTTTGGCTATGATTATAGTTCGTCTTTTTTGTTGTTGAACTCTACTTCGAGGGGGGAAAGAACCCATATTTCGAGCATAGGATAGCTCGCTTTTTCGTTACGTCGTTCTTGGAGTTTGAATCAGTGACGACGCTATGAGTCTAGCATCTTGAACTCACTTGGGTGTATTGATTAATTATAAAAGTAAAGCAGTGCTGAGCTAGGATAAACTTCAACGTAAAGGTGACGGTATGAATATACAATCAGCCATTATTGAATATGCGATAGCGATTATAGGCTTACTTTTGACGGGCGTTACCCTCTGAGCATGACTGCCCAGAGGATAGAAAGTGCATTAGCCGATCGCTAACGATTGATGTTATATCGAGCCATTGCAGCTTCTTCAGACGATACAACCGTTTTACCAATTGGTGCGAGTGAAATAACCGCTAGCTTGAGGTGTTGGAGCGCAAACGGAATGCCGATTATGGTGACAAAGCATGCTGCGGCAGAAAGTACGTGACCGATAGCTAACCAAAGGCCTGCAAATACAAACCAAAGGACGTTACCAATAACGCCGAGCGGACTCGTGCCAATGTCCATTTCATTGGTCAATTCATCGCGTGAGATGGCCTCTTTACCGAATGGGAAAAAGGAAAAATTACCCATAACGATACACGCACGCCCCCAAGGTATTCCGATGATGCTAATAAAGGCCAAAATACCAAAAAACCACCATAGCAACCCCATAAATACGCCACCAAATACAAACCAAATGATGTTACCAAGTGTTCTCATTCTATTTCCTTTATTCTTGAATGTGATGATCCAGATACCTGAGAGCACCGTAAAACAAATCTAAACCGTCTGTTTTGTCGATGTGTGCTTTCGTGCCCTCATTGACCTGATTGATAGAATAATCGCCGTAGTCTTAACAGAGAATGAATGCCTTCCCTAAGGCAAGTCTTTTTAGTATAGAGCGTAATACTCAATCAAGCATATAGCCAAGAATCGCATTATCTAGAGACAACTTTCTCGAGATATTGACAAATTTGCTCTGCCAATCGATGGCTGGCAATGTTGCGTGTTACTACTTCATCAGCAATATTTCCAGACTCAACGACGCCAAACCAATCGAGCAACATCGAATGGAAACCTTTACTCGTCAGCATTGGCGTCCAGTCTTTCAAATTGATTTTTTGCTCTTGGTTAGCTTGCCATAGTTTGCCTTCAACGAAGGAGTCGAACTCAACTGCCTTGTTTGCATAACAAGCTTGAACGCGCTCTGTAGTGATACCGAAGTGGCGATTCATCGAGGCGTGGAGCAAAGTATCTCCATGTTGCCACTGAATATCTAAACGCGCCAACTGACCACCTTCAAGTTGATGAGTTACATAAGCATCTCTTAGATCGGCTTTGGCTGTGACGTTAACGCTGTCTAATGGGTGAATAAAATCATCAAATATAAAGGTACGAACATCCCCCGGTAGTTGGTGACGGTTCTTTTCCCAGCGTAGCGACTTTAAGTCAGATATGTTGCCTTGCTGCACTTGTGGCATATGTTGGTTGTAAAGTGGAATGTGACGACGGTTAAAGCCCACATAGAGTGGCTGTCTCTCTTTTTCGGCAATGTCGTACAGCTTTTCCACGTCATCAGCACTGTTCGCTAATGGTTTGTCGACAAAGGTTGGAATTCCATGCTGCAGAAAAAATGCCGCTATTTGAGGGTGTACGCTTGTTGCCGCATGAATCATGACGGCATCGACGCCAAAGTGTAGAAGTTGCTGGTAGTCTTGGCAGATCTCTGAGATTCGATACTGCTTAGCCAGGCTCTCAAGTGTGTTTGGGTTGCGGGTACAAAATACAAGTTCGATATTTGGAAGCTGAGTGATAACAGGAAGGTATGCTTTCTGAGCGATATCCCCTAGACCAATAATACCAATTTTCATCCTAGTCCTTATCTCGATGTATGGATCGCGGACTGTCAGTATAACGCTTGGCGCGGCGATGAGTTTAAATACCTTGTTAGAAAAAGCCTGATTCACACTTTGAGCCAGGCTTTATTGAATGATTCAGGAAACGGCTCGGCAGGCTTTGAATATATCTAACTTGCTATCGTAGGCTTGAGTTTGTACATCCATAATGCCTAATAAAGAGTGGAATACGTTATCATGTGAGTATTGGCCTGCATTCTGTGCTTGTTTATACAAACAGTCGGTATTGATCTGCTTCGCTTGTTTAAAGCCCGAAGACAGCCACATGATCAAAGGAACGCGTTTTTGGAAATCTGGTGCAAGGCCATAAGGCATACCATGTAAGAACAATCCATTTTCGCCTAGTGACTCACCGTGATCCGATATATAAATTAGCGCGGTATTATACTCAGACTCTAACGCTTTAAGTTTTTTGATGGTTTCTGCCAATACAAGATCGGTGTAGCGTATGGTATTGTCATATGTGTTCACTATTTGTTCGATGCTACAGTTTTCGATATCTGCACGTGGACAGTCTGGTTTAAAGAAGGCGTTGTCTCTTGGGTAACGCTGAAAATAGGTCGGACCGTGGCTTCCTATAAGGTGCATGGCGACCACTCGGTTACCGTGCATATCCGCGACTTCCTGATCAAAATGATCTAATAGCGCCATGTCGTAACAAGTTTGGCCATTACACATAGGGCTTACTTGCTTTCGATCCACTTCAATTTTCTTGATCTTGTGGGCTACTTCTTTATCCCCACCGTCATTTTCTTTCCAAATGAGGTCAACCCCAGCGCGCAGCATTATATCGAGAGCATTGTCCTGGTTATCCGCTTTGGTGCGTTCAAACTCGTTTCGCGTGAGCTGTGAAAACATACAAGGCACAGATACAGCAGTCGCGGTGCCACAAGATGCGACGTCTTGAAATGAGATAACATCCAATTTACTAGTATAAGGGTTTGTCTCTCGTGTATAGCCATTGAGTTGGTAGTTCTGCGTTCGAGCGGTTTCTCCTACGACAAAAACCAGTAGTGTTGGTTTGCGCTGTGCTTGCTGTACGGCGCTATCTGACTGCTTTGCATCTGTGCCGATTTCTCGATATGGCTCTGGCGTGGTGAAATATTTCTCCTTCACATACCCGGTCGTGCTGTAAACGAACTGGGTGGGTATGATGATTTTTTTTAGGTGGCTATTGTTGCGCCCTACAGATGCGTAGTCTTGATAGTACACGCTGGCAATGACGGCGATGACAGCTAGCGACGACAGCATCGATACTAATTTGGTAATAGAGAAGTACAGTAATTGGTGACGTTGAGATTGCAGCTTGACCTTAAAGACAATTATCGATGGGATAACTCCCATAATCAGCGTCCAAATTACAGAGTGAGCACTCAGGTAAGAACTCGCCTCGCTCGAATCGGTTTCAACAATATTGGCAATCATTCCAGAATCGAAAAGTGTGCCATAGTTATAGCTTGCGTAGCTCACCATACTTGAAACAATGATTAAAATTATAAAGAACGGCTTGCCGATCCAAGGCCAACTAAATAAATTAAAAAGGAAATTGAGCGCGGCAAGAAAGAAAATTGGTATTGTGATAATAAATCCAATCTTGACATTATCTAAGTGTGTAAAGATGCCGATCAGTTCTTTATAAATAGGGATATTTACGACGAGAGCGAAATACAGCGCCAACAGGAAAGTAAAGGTAACGTAAGAGATACCTCTCTGTTGTAAATCATGTGTCTTCATAATGAGTGTCTTGAATAAAAATTAGAGCAAGAACGAAGCCCAAATAAAAAGGGCAAGAGTTAACGCAACAAATACTGCTGCTGAGCCAATATCTTTGGCTCTACCACTGAGCTCGTGCCAGTCATCGCTAACACGGTCGACAACCGCTTCTACGGCGGAGTTAATGAGTTCGACGATCAATACCAAGAACAGGCTACTGATCATCAGCACTCTTTCGTATGTGGTGACAGGAAGGAAAAAAGCACAGACGGAAAGCACCAAGGCGAGAATCAATTCTTGTCTAAAAGCGGCTTCGTGTGTCCATGCGGCTTTCAATCCTTGAAATGAATAGCCGGTCGCATCCATGACACGGCGTATACCTGTTTTACCTGGCTTCAAAATATGACCTTACTATTTAAGCATTGGGATGGAACACATATCCCAGAGAGGTAACGAGATTAATCGTTACAGCGTGAAACATTTGTGAATAGAATCCATCGCGCGATAATTTAAGAAAAGTGCTTATTTAATCAAGATCGTAGACGGTATAGCCTTTGTGCTGGAGGCATTTACGCAATACGAGAGATTGAGTTTTGGTTGAATCATTTGTTCCACTCAAAGCACCAGCTCCAGCTCCTACAGCACCGCCGGCAGCAGCACCGACAGCCGCTCCACCTAATCCGTCTTCTAGCGCACCAGCAGCTGCGCCGATCAATGCGCCTGTAACTGCCCCATTAGTGGCTTCAGATTTCGCTGCCTCTGATTTGTCGACATTTTCTGCATAGCCTTGGCAGTAAAGAAAGTCTTGTTCATATGTACTAGGGTCGACATTGGTCATGTCGACGACAGGTTTTTGGTTGTAGGCGCAAGCTGTAAGCGTAGAAGTAAGCGCCATAATCAGGATAAAAGATTTATACATGAGTACTATCCATTTAGTGTGTGAATCTTATGGATTAAATGTACACTGTTTTATTGTTGGGCTCTGTCGCTTGAGTGTATTGAAGTGTCGTCTTCTGTAAACGGGGTAGGAAGGTTAAGTTAACTGTCTGATTTTTTGAGGCTAAGTGTGAAGCAAGCTCCTCCAAGTGGGCTATGGCAAATCGAAACTTCTCCACGTTGAAGCTCCATTATCTGTCTGACAATCGCCAAACCGAGCCCAAACCCGCTCGTCTTTTTGTTGCGAGATTCATCCGCGCTGTAAAATGGTTCGAATAGATGAGGCCAATGCTTTTCTTCAATACCTATGCCATCATCATGAACATTGATGAAGCAGCGGTGCTGATCGTGTTTTATCTCTACTAAAATCTGCTTATCTGCGTACCGCATTGCATTGCGCAGCAAGTTATCTAAGGCTCGCTTTAACAATTTTGGGTCAGCAAACGCGAGAACGTTTTCTGAGTTTACTTCTTGAAGCGAGATAGCGAGCGTAGTCTCTTTTTGCCATCTCTGTCGTAACTCTTTGACTAAGTTGAATAGGACGACTTCTTCTTGAGTTTGTAATGCTGTGTCAGGACGCTCCATCTTTGCGTAGTAAAGCAATTCTTCAACCATTTCTTCCATCTCGTCAATGTCTTCGACGATACTGTAAACATACTTTTTCTGTTGTTCAGTTAAGGTTGAATCCGATAACAAATCTGCTTGCCATTGTAAGCGGAAGATTGGGGTACGCAATTCATGTGCAACGGCGTTAGTTAGCATTTTATTGCTAGTGATCAAGCGAGATACTTTATCGGCCATCGTGTTAAAGCTTTTGTTTAACGTCCCAACAGACTTAGCGCTTGAGGTACTAGCTCGAGCCTTGAAATTACCTGAGGCAAACTCAACGGTCACTCTCTCTAGCTCTCGAATCCGACGGCTTAAGAACCAGATCAACAATATGCAATACAGAGCAAATCCAGCTAAAAAGAACAACCAAACTATATTGTCATCAAAGTTGGCTGCTTTAACCACAGGACTATTCGGATTATCGCTCATTTTAAAGATAGGCGTACTCGCATCTAGGCGGAACCAGATATCCCTTTCTTCATCGTAAGCGACGTTAACGGAGGTATCACTTTCAAACGCCTTTTTGATGTCTGTTGGAAGCTCTTCAAGCGTATGAGGCACCAACAAACGATGGCTTGATGTGGCAAATTGTTCCAACTGTTGTTGAGTATATTCTAATCCGTGTTCTTTATAGATAGGATAGATCAGATCGTGAAAAGCTTGACCCTCATGCTCTTGTAATAGGTAGTCATAATCTGTGTTGATCTCATAAACTAAGAACTCGTATCCCCACAAGCTAGCCATAAACAGAATGATAAGGCCAACAAAGCTTTCCAGATAAATACGTCTCATTATTCATTCCATGCATCAGGCATAAATAGGTAGCCTTTGCCGCGAACGGTAATGATTTTTTGTGGTGAGCAAGAAGCATCGCCTAGCTTCTTTCTCAGTGTCACTATGCGATTATCAATGGTGCGGTCTGTTCCATCGTATTCAATACCACGCAGTGTTTTGGTCAGCCACTCGCGTGATAGTGTTTTTTCAGCATGCGTTGCAAGAACCCACAACAAATCGAACTCGCCGTCTGTCAGCGCAATTTCTTCTTGGTTCATTACGCACGATTTACGCAACCGGTTTAAACACAGAACACCAATTTGTAGGCCGTTTTCGGACTCGGTAGGCGCCGCCTCTTTTCTTCTTAATAGCATGCGAATACGAGCCAGCAATACGCGAGGTTTGATGGGTTTAGTAACAAAGTCATCTGCGCCTATTTCTAATGCGGCGACATGATCGAAGTCATCATCACTTGCTGTTAGCATCAACACTTTGCCTTTGTAGCATTCTCGGATTTGACGACATACACTCAGACCATCTTGCCCGGGTAGCATCAAATCTAACAGCACCACGTCTGGTTGTGTGTCAATAATCGCATTGGGTGCGTCCGTCCCATTGTCGATACATTTGACCTGAAAACCTTGTTCAACAAAATACTCACCCAACATAGTTTGTAATTTGGGATCGTCTTCCACAATGATTAGAGATGGTTTGATTTGTTGTGCGTTCATTTAAGTGATGTATACAATATTTAATATCAATGGAACTTAAACAAATTTACGAATTATTTCAAATAAAGCTTTCTCAGAATAAGGTTATCGGATGAGTTAATTGGATAAAATTGCCAATTAATGATTTAAATCTAATCACCAATCACATTTCGAGAGATGTAAAAAGGCGCAACGTTTGCGCCTAGGTATGGAATCTTAAAGCGAAATTACCGCTTATTCGGTGGTACATACGACGCTGTTGTCGCTGCCAAATGCATTTGGAACGTAAGCATCAGCTTGTGGGTCATTTTCCCACTTCGCGTCATCGAGCAAGTAACGGAACTGAACATTCCGCGCTTTAGGTAAGCGGGTTTTAAATTTAAACTGACGACTTTTCTTCACTAATTTCATCGGTTCTGGCTGCCAGTTGTTGAAGTCTCCAGCAATTTGGACAGAGTCCCACTGATCTTTATCTAGCTCGAACGTGACTTCGACTTCATCTTTTGTCTTAAAGAATCTTTTTTTAAGCATTGATCTTTCCTTGTTCGTACAAAAACTGTTCTAACTATTACTCGTGTTTCATAATGATTTCAAGTTTTATCGAATTGTTGCTGGTATCTGATGAGGGGAGTATCCGAACGGTGAATAGCTCGTTGTGCTGGTTTCGTGTACTGAGGGAGCGTTAGAGAGAAAATTCACTAGCCTAAAATAGTCAAAGAACAGAGTTTGTTAGCGAGCCGAGAGTCCGTATCTTGAAGTCAAACCGTTATCATGTATTATCTTAAATCACCATTTTCCTTGATGTAGCTATGTTGAAGTTTAACCGTACATTGTTGACTGCGATAGTTTGCTTAGTTGCTATGCTTTTGAGTAGTGTCGCTCCTGTGGCGCAGGCTTCCGCTCCGATGAAAACAATTGAAGTACGCGATCTTATTGTTCAACAGGCTGCTCTGCACAAACAACTTGGCGTCAATGACGACTGCGTAGAATCACATCACGATGAGTCAGCCATCAATAAGGCACAACAATCTCACACGAGTTGTAGCTCTTCCTGCATGGTCAAAATTCCCGCCAACTTATCTCAAAACGACTTACTGCTTCTTCCTTATAGCCTTGCTTTGATTGATAGGCCTCTAGTCGAAAAAGTAGTGACAGTGATCACCAAGCTTTATCGTCCTCCGATTGTTTAATTCCTCATCTCAAATTACTTGGGGTTTACCCCTTTTTACCAAATGAAATGATTTGGCATTTGAATGCCACAAGGAAATAAACAATGAAAAAACTACTTGCCTTATGTAGTGCAATTTTACTGACTTTTACCGCTCATGCAGCGCAATTTGAAGAAGGGAAGCACTACAAAGTTCTGGATGTTAAGAAAGCATCGAAACCTGTTGTGACGGAATTCTTTTCTTTTTATTGCCCACATTGCTACAAGTTTGAGTCGCTTATTGAGCGTTTAAAACCTGCTCTGCCAAAAGAGGCAAAGTTTGAAAAGGTACATGTGGGGTTCATGGGCGGAGATATGGCGATTCCGATGGCCAAGTCCTACGCGACGATGGTGTCGCTCGGGGTTGAAGATACAATGATTCCTGCCATGTTTGCCCAAATTCATCAAAAGCGACAAGCGCCAAAAGACGAAGCTGAGCTGAAACAACTCTTCGTTGATAATGGCGTAGAAGGTAAGAAGTTTGATGCGGCTTACAACAGTTTCGCCGTAAACTCAATGCAGAAAGGTTTTGATAAGCAATTCTCTGCCAGCACGTTAAGAGGGGTTCCGGGTGTGGTTGTGAACAATAAATACATTGTTTTGGCCAACGAAATTCGTACTTACGACGAGTACAATCAATTAGTTAATTACTTATTGACGCTGTAACTATAAATAGCATTGAAGCTTAAAAATGGCGACAGTAGAGTCGCCATTTTTTATGCTTATCACACTCGTATTATCTAAGAACGCTTGTACATGCTTGAGTCGGAACACTAGTCATAAATATGGCATGCGGATAAAACAAGCTAGCAGCAGTGATTGCAACATTACATGGCTGAGCAATCGTAGTTTTAATCACATTGGTAAGCACAGCGCCTGTATTATTTACTGTTTGAGCGGCGGCTTGTTGTGCCTGGTAAGACACGCAACCTGTCGTTGCATTGATCATCGCAGTGCTAAACAAAAGTTTGCGAAAAAACATATTCATATCCTTTGTGAATGCTTTGAATTACTTATATGTGGATTGATTCATAAATGAAACAAAACAGTGTTCAAAATATGTGTGCATTCACGAAATGAACATTGTTTTATAAAAAGACGTTTTTTTGTGATCTTAGTACTGGACAGACCAGGTTATGAAACTAAAGCCAATCCGTGCATTACGATTACGCCGAAGGTCAGTTTGCTCCTCATTCCTTGATATCCCTTGGGCTCGGCGTCTTGTTCGACTTTCCTCACGAGCTTTTCTGCATACCAAACAGCAAGGTACCCAATTGCTAAGAGTAGGGTTGCGACTGCGTAATGTTTGTGGCCCTGCAGTAGTGCGCCCCAAGCTAGTAAGACAAAAAGGTTGCTGAGAATTAATATATTTCGGCTAAGGCGGTGGTAGTAATGCTCAATGCCATTACCCCAAAGGATGCCGGATAAAAAACTTAATATAACGGCGCTATATGCGATGAAAAATTGCTGACCACTTAAATTGAAGAGTGAGATGTCAGTGAAAATCAGCCCTAAACTAAACACAAATGGAACCAGGCCTAAGTAACCGAGTTGTAGCATGGTTGAGCGTGTTGTCATGGTCGTCACCTTACAATTGTTGCTCTATCATATTGGTAAGCGTAGTACTTGTCGGTGATGTGGAGCTTGGAAAAGTAGCAATAACTTTACCTTCAGAGCTAATTAGAAACTTGTAGAAGTTCCATTTTGGTTTTATGCCTGCTTGGTTAGTAATCTGGTTGAAGACTGGGTTCGCATCTACACCTAATACTGAAGAGCGAGCCATCATTGGAAAGGTGACCCCGTAATCGAGATAACAGACTTTCGCTGTGTTTGTTTCGCTTCCTCTATCTTGTCGAAAGTCATTGCTCGGGAAACCGATAACGGTGAAGTTTTGGTCTTTGTAAGTTTGATAGAGGGTTTCTAACTGTTCGAACTGAGGAGTGAAGCCGCACTGGCTTGCTGTATTGACGATTAGTAGTGTCTTTCCCTTAAAGCTTTCGCATAGATCGACTTCTTCCGTTGAGTTTAACAACCTTTGCTTACCTTGAAGAATATCAGGGCACTCAGATGCAAGAGTAAGCGAATTCATGGAGAGAAAGCTAACGAGAGCGGCGAGTTTCAGTAATCCTTTCATGGTGTTGTTCCCCTTGTTTTCAATAAGTATAACTACTCAAGTGCAAAGAGGATCGATCAAAAAAGCCGCACAAATGCGCGGCTTTTTTCAAGAGCTGAGATCTGACTATGCCAGTTTCAACTCGAACTGGTTTAGGTACATTACCATATCTTCAATCGTCAGTACCGGCATGTTGTGCAGGCGACCGAATGCTACGATCTCCGGTGCCTTTGCCATCGTGCCATCTGGATTGGTCACTTCACATAGTACGCCAGCGGGTTGAAGCCCTGCCATTTGCATCAGGTCAATCGTACCTTCTGTGTGACCACGGCGAGTCATTACACCACCTGGACGTGCGCGCAGAGGGAATACGTGGCCCGGGCGAGCAAGATCTTCAGGTTTCGCATGCGGGTTTGCCGCCGTTTTAATGGTCGTCACTCGGTCTGCTGCTGAAACCCCCGTTGTTACACCAACTTTCGCTTCAATAGAAACCGTAAATGCGGTTTGGTTTGCGCTGTTGTTGTTTACTACCATTGGAGGCAGTTCCAGTTTGTCTGCTTGAGCATCTGTCAAGCACAAACAAACGATGCCGCTACATTCGCGGATCATCAATGCCATTTGCTCGTTAGTGAGGTGCTCGACTGAATAAATGATATCGCCTTCGTTTTCGCGATCTTCATCATCAAGAAGCAGTACGCCACGGCCTTCTTTTAAAGCGATAAGTGCGTTTTCAACGCGAGTAATTGGGTCGCCGAATTCGGCAAGTAGTGATGACTGATTCATGGTTAACTCCTAAATTTCACCAGAATCAGGGCGGTATGAGAGATCGCCGTAAAATACGATCAAAAAGAAGTGCACCAGCATTCTTAGCGATCTGACTCGCTATGCTGGTGTATTCTTATTCTCTTTCATCCGGACTATAACCGTCGGCTCTGGCATCTCACCAGATCTGCTGACCTCGACGAATCGAGCGCTCGCGGGCTCACTTGAAAAAGTATACCGCCGGTGGGGAATTTCGCCCCGCCCTGAGAACAATTAAAAATGTACCACTTCATCTAAGTTGTGAAGAAGTGGAGCTAGGATAGTACTGCGAACTGAATAGCTTGGAAAGTCGATTCCATCTGTATGATGGAAAAGTGTGCTATCGACGGAAATAATCTGTGCGAATAAAGTGATCAATCTGCTGCGGCACGAAGGTGTTGTAAATCAGGCTCGTATGCGTTTGCTTCACTTCGATATGATCTTGCATACCGTCCAGTCTTGTCTCTTCTACGGTAACGGTACCGTCCGACATGGTGTTGTCATTACGGATCAACAATGGGCGAGCGCCAATCGGCATCGTTCCTGCGATACTGCCGAGTTTTTGAGGGAAATCCCAAGCGTCATCATGTTTGTTTAATCCGTGGTGTGGCGAATTGCCTAAAATTGCACCCAATCCGAGATCTTGAATTCGACCTACAATGGACGCGCCTTTCAGAGGCGAACCGATAGCGACAACATGAGAGATTAAGTTAGTGCTCGGTTTTCTGTTGGCGAGATAGCGCTTAATCATCAAGCCTCCCAAGCTGTGTCCCACGAGCACGTTTGTGGTCAGTGGATTAAGCGAATGATCAATAGAATCAAACAGTGAAGACTCATCGATAGCAACGGTGTTATAGCTGAGTACTTGCGTTTCGTATCCGAGTTTTCTCAGCTTTTGGCTAAGAGGCTGCATGACCAGCCCATGCATATAAAGACCATGTAAGATGATGATTTTCATAATACCTCCTAGATTTATGACGTCGTAGATATCCTACTCTAATTGACAAGAAACTACTTGTGCTTTGTGGTGCATATTTACGTTTTGCTGCAAAGTTTGACTGCTGTAGCAAGCGACTCAGCCCAGTAAATCCTGTACTTGTTGTTGCAATTGATGACGATTTAAAGACGCAGGACTTAACACTTCACCGATAACAACATCCACTTTTGACCAAAAACGAGTCGGTCGTTTTGTGAGAGCATGTCCGCCTTTGTGGCTGAAAAAAGAACCCCAAAGCCCTTTTAACGCCATAGGGATGACAGGAACAGGGTTACGTTCAAGGATTTTCTCTACACCAGGGCGAAACTCACCCAATTGACCGTTAGACGTTAAACGACCCTCAGGGAAGATACAGACAACCTCACCGTCGTTAAGTGCTTGTTCAATCTGTTCAAATGCTCGTCGGTAAGTGTCGGCACACTTACGTGGAGAACAGATCGGGATAACACCGGCATGACGGAATACATATTTAAGAACAGGTAGCTCGCTGATGGATTTGTCCATCACAAAACGAACCGGGCGAGTAGAGGTTCCCATCAAAATCAATGCATCGACATAGCTAACATGGTTAGCCACGATTAACGCAGCACCTTGTTCAGGAATATGTTGGCGCCCCTTTACGGACACACGATACATACAATGGCTGAGTAAATAACTGATAAAGCGTTGTGTGAATTCCGGTACTTGACGATAGACATAGATTGCCACGAAGAAGTTACCTATTGCCATCATGACAAACAGTTCCACAATAGAAAGCTCTAGTACGCTGAGTACAACGATCGAAACCAAAGCAGACACCACCATAAACAACGCATTCATGATGTTGTTAGCAGCAATGGCACGTGCACACTCCCCTTTGTTTGAACGCGATTGGATGAACGCATAAAGAGGAACAATAAAGACACCGCCGCTTACACCAACAAGGAACAGGTCAATCATGACGCGTAGATGTTTTGATTCAGCAACGAAGCTTTGAACATCATAAAAGTGCACCGGAAGTGATGGATAACTTGGGACTGCCCATAGCAAGTCGACGCCAAAGACTGTCAGACCAAGGATACCGAATGGCAAAATACCAAGCTCAACGTGGTTGAAAGAGAGCTTTTCACACAACCAAGAGCCTGTCGCGATACCAATGGAAAACAATGCCAACAGTAAAGAAACGACAGTGCTATCTGCGAACAAATGTTCGCGTGCGAAGTTAGGGAATTGAGTTAGGTAAGTCGCACCCATGAACCAGAACCAACTGATGGCAAGAATAGACATCCAGATGCCTCTCTGCTTTTTTGCCACTTTTAACGTGTTCTTTAAACCAGAAATCGGTTCAAATTTCGCTTTGTCATCTGATTGGCTAGGCATCGCTGGAATATTCACGCTGCTCATGAACCCAAGCAAAGACAAGGCAATCACGGTACAAGAAGCAATCAAGGTACCATTAGGAATGGCTAGCAGCAGGCCTGCGCTAAGCGTACCTATAAGAATCGAAAGAAACGTGCCCATTTCAACCCAAGCATTTCCTTTAACAAGCTCATTTGGTTTGAGCGCTTGTGGTAGTAAGGCGTATTTCACGGGGCCAAAATAGGCCGATTGAGTGCCTGTCATAAACAGCAGAACCAGCATCAGCATGGCACTTTGGGTGGCAATAGCGGTTGCTGCGCAAGACATGATAGCCAGCTCGATGAGCTTTAGACGTCGGATTAATTTGGCTTTGTCCATGCTGTCAGCGACGGCACCAGCATGCGCTGAGAATAGAAAGAAAGGTAGGATGAATAAGCCTGCCGCCAAATTAACGAATAGATTGACGGATATTGGTAGGTTATCAATTTGGCTGTATGTCACCATCAATAACAGAACGTTTTTGTAGATGTTGTCATTGAGTGCGCCAAGGCATTGCGTCACAAAGTAAGGAAAAAAGCGTTTTGAGAAAAACATACGGGCCCCGATTAAACAAAGTCGAATGAGATGGGAGCACTTTATGCTCAATGAACGATTAAACCAGCTTTCTCTTTCAAGTGACGTTGTATGCCACCAAAAGTAACGAAATTCGTTGCTTTTATTTCCATTTGTTTATTGAGTTACTAATTGCGAGACTTATTGGTGAGTTTTCTTTCCCATGGTTCAAACAGAGGGAACGTCCAGCGACGCATCGCAATAATCAGAGAGGTGCCGTGTTTTTCGTCCATATCGAGAGAGCTATCACTTTGGCAAGCCTGATAAAACTCATCGATGACCTTTTGCAGTTTCTGTTGTAGCTTCTTGTTGGTTGGTACACTCATCAATCCTGTTGCCATGGAGAACTTTTCATCTTCACCAGAAAAGTAGCTTTGGAAAAAGGCGTCTTGAACTTGCTGTTGGAAGAACCGTTGAATAGGGCCGCCCATCTGCCACTTAAATGTCGGAGATATACGCAAACGAATTTTGTTATTTGGCTGCAAGTCGATGATGTTCAGCCGATCCAAATGAGCAAGCTTTTGCACCAGTTCCAACTCATTGAAGGTATATTGCTGAACGATTTGTTCAAACTGATAGCCATTTACAACACAGATCGCCACGAGCAGCAGGGCTTTATCGTCAACCAGCTGCTTTTCTTGCTCTAACGTTAGCGACTCTAGACCTTTATTGTGCGCAGCCGCGAGCTTAAATAGTTCCGCCATTTCTAAACCAATCAATTGGCAAATTCGTTCTAAGCGCTCAAGGCTAATGTGCTGACCTTCAGCGAGTAAACGTTTGACGCTTCCTTCACTTAAATTAAGGTGTTGTGCAACATCCGCATAATGCAGCCCAGCTAACTTTAGTTGGCGTTTAAGCTCTTTAATTAACGTATAGCTTTCTGACATTTACGCTGTTACCTCGTCGTGTAACTGCTCTAGGTACGTTTGCATAAAGGTTTTGCGTTTTTGCGCTTCGCGTCTCGCTGACTCCGTGTTCATGGTTTCAGCGATTTTGAATAACTTGGTTTGAAAGTGATCCAGAGTGAATTGTTTATCGTTAAGTTCACGTTCTTCGGCAAATATATCGCTGTCGTTGTAAAGTTGCGCGTTAAATTGAGTGCTGACTTGAATGCATCGCGTCACGCCAATTGCGCCTAAAGCGTCCAGACGGTCGGCATCTTGGACGATTTTGGCTTCCAACGTATTTGGCCTGATGTTTGCGCTAAAGCTGTGTGCCTCTATCGCATGAGCAATGGCATCATGATATTGCTGCGGATAATCGATACTCTCTAAAAATGCGACCGCTTTTTTGGCTGCGATGATTGAGCTCTCTTTGCGATTTGGGTGATCTTTCGGGTAAGTAAAGCAATCATGCAAATAGGCAGCCGGTAATACAATCGCGATGTCTGCATTTTCTTCTTTGCAGAGCTGTTTCGCTGTTTTGACCACGCGTTTTACGTGTTTAAGATCATGAGCTGCATCTACTTGCATCTCTTGCTGCATAAATTCCAAAAATTGCGGTTCTATCTGGCTTAATGACGTCATGGTTCATATCTACAACTAAAATGAAGTCAGAAGTATGCCCAACGCTTAGAATAATTTCCAAGTGCGATGGTGTAATTGAGATTCAGCCACCAGAACCTTGTGCAACGTTTGGTACTGAGCCGTTTTATATGGCCTTTCAATGTGTTCAGTGGTTTATGAGACAAGAATAGACAGAGCGAGCAGTGATGTTTACCTGACCCGTCCTGATATGGGTTGACACTTTTTAACTAAAACGCTCGATGTACTTCATCGGGCGTTTTGTATTTTAAA
>NZ_JAWOUS010000025.1:0-48898 GCF_033339495.1 Vibrio sp. 2134-1 | reverse complement strand
TGTTTTACCGTGGTCAACGTGGCCGATAGTACCAACGTTAACGTGCGGTTTCGTACGTTCAAATTTTTCTTTAGACACGATCGTGTTCCTTCCTAGTTATGATTCGTCGTGATCATTATTGATCGACGACGCGCCAGAAATTGTTATTTTATGCGCCAACGCCCGTTAGCGCAATATTTGGACGCCCTGATCTCGCAAAAAGTCGTAAACTTTTTGCAGTTCAATCGTCAATTAGTAACCACGCTCTGCAATAATTTTATCTGCGAAGTTTTTCGGCACTTCAGCGTACTCGTGAAACTCCATAGAGTAAGACGCACGGCCTTGAGTTGCAGAACGTAGATCAGTTGCGTAACCGAACATTTCGGATAGTGGTACTTGAGCACGGATGATCTTAAGACCAGCCACACCTTCGTCCATGCCTTCAATGATACCGCGACGACGGTTTAGGTCACCAACAACGTCACCCATCCAGTCTTCCGGAGTGGTTACTTCGACATTCATCATAGGTTCTAGAATCACAGGTTGTGCTTCTAGTGCACCTTTCTTGAATGCCATCGAGCCAGCGATCTTAAACGCCATCTCGCTTGAGTCTACATCGTGGTAAGAACCATCAAATAGTGTAGCTTTAATATCTAGTACAGGGTAACCCGCTAGAACACCACTATTCATTTGCTCTTCGATACCTTTCGATACCGAACTGATGTATTCCTTAGGAATCACACCGCCCACGATTTCGTCTACGAATACGAAACCTTCACCAGGCTCAGAAGGCTCAAGTTTGACCCAAACATGACCGTATTGACCACGACCACCTGATTGACGAACAAACTTACCTTCAACTTCCGCTTTACCACGAATGGTTTCACGGTAAGCAACCTGAGGTTTACCAACGTTACAATCAACGCTGAATTCACGCTTCATACGATCAACGATAATGTCTAGGTGAAGTTCACCCATACCTGAGATCAGAGTCTGACCTGATTCGTCGTCCGTTTCCACGCGGAATGATGGATCTTCCGCTGCTAGTTTACCTAGCGCGATAGCCATTTTCTCTTGGTCTGCCTTAGAACGAGGCTCTACAGCAATCTGAATAACTGGTTCAGGGAACTCCATGCGCTCTAGAATCACTTTGTGGTTCTGATCACACAGTGTGTCACCTGTTGTTACGTCTTTCAGACCGATAGCAGCTGCAATATCACCAGCGCGAACTTCTTTCACTTCTTCACGCTTATTCGCATGCATCTGAACGATACGACCGAAACGCTCTTTCTTCTCTTTTACTGAGTTGTAAACAGCGTCACCCGAGTTTACAACACCGGAGTAAACACGCATGAAAGTTAGCGTGCCCACGAATGGGTCAGTCGCAATCTTAAACGCTAGCGCTGAGAAAGGTTCGTTGTCGTCAGCATGACGCTCAACTTCATTTTCTCTTTCGTCGACACCTTTAATTGCAGGTACGTCAACAGGCGATGGCAAGAACTCAACTACTGCATCCAGTACCGCTTGAACACCTTTGTTCTTGAACGCACTACCACAAGTAGCCAGTACGATTTCGTTATTTAGTGTGCGAGTACGTAGAGCTTGTTTGAGCTCAGCTTCAGTCAATTCACCTTCTTCAAGGTACTTGTCCATCAGCTCTTCGCTAGCTTCAGCAGCGGATTCAACCATGTGGTTGCGCCACTCTTCAGCAAGTTCAATCATGTCAGCTGGGATGTCTTCGTAAGTAAACGAAGTGCCTTGATCGGCATCATTCCAGTTGATCATTTTCATCTTGATAAGGTCGATGACACCTCTGAACTCATCTTCCGCACCAACGTTCAGCTGGATTGGAACAGGAGTCGCACCAAGACGATTCTTAATTTGGTTCACAACGCGTAGGAAGTCTGCGCCCGCACGGTCCATCTTGTTTACAAATACCAAACGTGGAACGTGGTATTTGTCTGCTTGACGCCATACAGTTTCAGACTGAGGTTCAACACCAGATGAGCCACAGAACACAACCACAGCACCATCAAGTACACGAAGAGAACGCTCTACTTCGATAGTAAAGTCAACGTGTCCAGGGGTATCAATGATGTTTACGCGATGCTCAGGGAACTGTGCTTCCATACCACGCCAGAATGTAGTAGTCGCAGCGGATGTGATAGTGATACCACGCTCCTGCTCCTGCTCCATCCAGTCCATGGTTGCTGCACCATCGTGAACTTCGCCGATTTTGTGAGAAAGGCCAGTGTAGAACAGAATACGCTCAGTTGTGGTTGTTTTTCCTGCATCTACGTGAGCACAGATACCGATATTACGGTATAGCTCAATAGGAGTTTTACGAGCCACGATTGTATCCTCTTACTAAGGTGTACCTTAGAGTATAGAAAAGTGCTGCGAGAGAACCTCGCAGCACAGAAGGTATTACCAACGGTAATGAGCGAACGCTTTGTTTGCGTCAGCCATGCGGTGAACGTCTTCACGTTTCTTAACCGCAGTACCTTTGTTCTCAGACGCGTCTAGCATTTCAGCAGCTAGGCGTTGAGCCATAGATTTTTCACCACGCTTGCGCGCAGCTTCAACCAACCAACGCATAGCAAGTGCGTTACGGCGAACCGGACGTACTTCTACAGGTACTTGGTAAGTTGAACCACCAACACGGCGAGATTTAACCTCTACCGCTGGGCGAACGTTTTCAAGAGCTTCTTCAAAAATAGCTAAGTGGTCTTTACCAGACTTTTCAGCCATAGCATCTAGTGCAGTGTAAACGATTTTCTCTGCAGTAGATTTTTTACCGTCAACCATTAGGATGTTAACGAATTTTGCCAGCAATTCAGATTTGAATTTTGGATCTGGAAGGATCTTACGCTGACCAATGACGCGACGACGTGGCATGGATTTATCTCCGTTGTCTTCTTCAGGTTTTATCCAAAACTTTTCAGTTTTTTCAAAAAATTAAAAATAATTTAGTGTTTGGCCTTACTTAACGGAATCCATTAAGACTTAGGACGCTTCACACCGTACTTAGAACGACCTTGTTTACGGTCATTTACGCCAGCACAGTCTAGTGCGCCGCGAACAGTGTGGTAACGCACACCTGGAAGGTCTTTAACACGACCACCACGGATTAGAACAACTGAGTGCTCTTGAAGGTTGTGACCTTCACCGCCGATGTACGATGTAACTTCGAAGCCGTTTGTCAGACGTACACGACAAACTTTACGAAGTGCTGAGTTAGGTTTTTTAGGTGTAGTAGTGTAAACACGAGTACATACACCACGTTTTTGTGGGCACGCTTCTAGTGCAGGCACGTTGCTTTTAACAACTTGCTTTGCACGTGGCTTACGTACCAACTGGTTAATAGTTGCCATTAACTAGCTCCTGATTTACTTGAAAGTAAGCTTTGTGAAAAATCTATCCCCAACTGCCAATGCAGTTAGGGACGCAAAATTCTATGCAGCAGTGAGAGGTGTGTCAAGAAATATACGGATCTTTTTTGTTCAATTAGAACAATTCATCCGTAAAGCTTTGTCGACAGCAAATCTTGTTCAATCCCAAGTTAGGGATTTATCCTGTTTTGCTGTTAGTTCAACGAAGCCTGAGTAATTCACAATCGTCAGCGATGGACTGATACGATTTGCAATACCGCGAGCTTGCGCATCGCTCTCTAACACAAATACGCTGCGGTTTTTTAGATGGGAAAATGCTTTATGTTGCGAGTTAGCAGCGTACACTGCATCTTCTATAAGTAAGATGTCATCCTGTTCACTGCATAAGGGCATGGCGTCTTCTAGAGCAGAGACTGTTTTTATGATGTGTAACATAACTTCCTCAAAAAGACAGTAGCTTGCCAGCGTGTTGTAACTTATCTTTGAGCTGTTCTGAGCTTAACGCTTGGGCTTCAATGACTAAATCCGCTTGCGCCAAACCTCGCTGGGTTAACGACTCTGAACACACAAAGACTTGTTCGATGTCGTATAAATCGAAAAGCTTTAACATCGGCGCGTAATCTTTACTCAAAATATTGTCGGGGTCTTGCCCGAGTAGAAGCTGGTATACCCCGTCACCCATGAAAATGACGCTGATATCTTCACAGTAAGCCGACGCGGCTAACAGTGCATCCACACCTTCACGACCAGCTGCACAGCCATGTGGCGCACTACGAAATAGATAAGTTAACTGACTCAAAACTGTACCACTCTGTCTTGGGTTAACATCGCTTCAGCTAGGCTACCTAAGCCTGCTTGTTCAAAACCATCGGCTAGATTGTTCTGAACCAAACCATGTTGATTCGCTTCTTCTTCACTTACAATCCCGCGACGCAAAGCGGCCGCGACACAAGTTTCTAGGCGAACACCATGCTCTTTAGCCAAAGACTGCCACGCCTTATTGAGATCAAATTCATCGTTGGCTGGCACACTCAAAGCAGTACCATTAGTCACACCATCTTGATAAAAGAAGATGCTCACTAGCTGATGGCCTTGCTCTATCACCGCTTTGGCGAACTGATAAGCACTGCGCGCTGACTGACTGCCATAAACGGGACCATTCACCACTAACGTGTAAGTCAGTTTACTCACCTTTCATCATCCTCGGTTTTACGTTGACGAATGTACAAGTAAACGGTGTGTTTTGAAATATTAAGGCGATCCGCGACACGGTTGATGGCATCTTTAATATCGAAGATACCTTTGTCGTACAACTCCATCACGATCTGGCGATTTTTGGTGTTGTTAGACACGGATTTATCCGCATTGATCTCTTCGATGGTGCGTTCAACAGTTTGGTCCACCAGCTCTTCTACGTCACTAGCAAAGTTGACCGAGGAAGCCGCTTCTTTCGCTTCTTGCGTCGGCATGAAAGACTGAAGGACTTGCGAGAAAGGCGCATCCAAGTTGACGTTGATACACAACAAACCAATCACGCGATTTTCGCCATTACGAATAGCGACAGTAATCGACTTCATCAACACGCCACCTTTTGCACGGGTAAAGTACGAACGTGAGAAGTTGCGCTCCGAGCCTTCGATGTCTTTTAGCATCTTAAGCGCTAAATCAGTGATTGGTGAGCCGACTTGGCGCCCCGTGTTTTCACCGTTAGCGATTTTAATTGCAGAGGTATTTAAGTCTTCTAGAGAGTGAAGAACGATTTCACAAAATGGACCTATCAGGCTGGCGATACCATCCACGACCGCCTCATAAGATCTTAAAATGATTTTGTCGTGCTCGGTAAACGGCATCACGTTAACGGATTCCATTTCGAGCAACATCTCCGCGTTTATTGTTTCTGTAGTTGTCATAAGCCTTCGAGCGAAAAATCAACAAATTGGTGTAAGTTTATCAGAAAATTTGAAAAGCAACCTAGCAAACTCACCAACTAGTGACCTAGAACAAAAAAGGCCCGTTAAACGGACCTTTTTCAATAACTTATCGCAGCTTATTGTTATTGCTCTGCGTTGTCGTTCTCAACTTTTAGCAGCTCAACTTCAAATACTAGCGTTGAGTTAGCAGGAATGCTTGGTGTGTCTTGGTCACCGTATGCTAGCTCTGGCGGGATAACGAATTTGAATTTAGAACCCACAGGCATTAGCTGAACACCCTCTGTCCAACCTGGGATTACACGGTTAAGTGGGAACGTTGCAGGTTCACCACGATCGTATGAGCTGTCGAACTGAGTACCGTCGATCAGAGTACCTTTGTAGTGTACTTGAACCGTATCAGTGTCTTTTGGCTTCTCACCTTCAGCTGGTGTCATTACTTGGTATAGAAGACCTGTATCTGTCTTCACTACGCCTTCTTGCTTCTCAAACTCAGCACGGAAGTCATCGCCAGCTTTTTTCGCTTCAGCTGCTTTCTCAGCCGCTTGTGCTTGCATCTTTTCTGCAACACGCTTGTCTAGAGATTCTAGTGCTGCACGTGTTTCTTCTTCATTCAATTCAGCATTGCCTTTGAAGACGTCTTCGATACCTTTTAGTACCAAATCTTTGTTAAGATTAATGCCGATTTCGCTTGGCTTGTCGATGCTTGTGCTTAGGTAGTTAGCAAATGAAACACCGATTGCGTATGCCGCTTTGTCGTCGTCGGTTTTAAAGTGAACCGCTTTGCCGGTTTCTGCTTGAACTTGTTCTGCTTGAGGTGCGGTTTCTGTTTTAGTTTCTTCTTTCTGACAACCTACCGCTAGCATAACTGTTGCAGCAAGTAGCGACACTTTTAAAACTGATTTCATTAAATTCTCCCAATAATGGCTCTGCCATTGGTTGTTGTGCACAAATCTTCTATGAGACTAGTGAAGACAATCGTTATACCAATATACTAGCTATATGTCTTAAGACACAAACCGGATTATTAGATGTGATGCAAAGAATTTTTCATTTATTCCTATATTTAATTGTCATCACCACGTTAAATGGTTGCTTTTTCGCCGAGCGTGAAGTGCAGCGTTGGCCGATAGAACCTCAAGGTGCGACGAGCTTCGCACTTAGCAGAGATGGACGGTTTGCTCTGCTCTATTCTCAACAACGTCATTTGATGTTGTGGGACCTAGAGCAAAATGAACAACTAGCCAATCTGGGTGAACTCGATGCCGATGCCAATGTGGTTTCCCATATCCGCATATCTGACAATGGTCGCTACGCAATTACAGCAAGCCAAATGAACTTCGCAGTTTGGGACCTAGGCTGGACGCAATCCGAAGGCCTTTGGTCTATCTCTGATGCGCTCATTCGCGACGTTGATATCACCAGTAATGGTGAACAAGTTCTGCTTGGGTTATCCAACGGTAAAGCAATTTATGTCAACTTAGTCACCGGGCGTCGCATGGAGTTCCTTGCGCATCGTGAAAAAGTCAATTCCGTGGCCATTTCTCCTAATGGGCGCTTCGCCCTAACCGGAGGTAATGACTATAAAGCGTATCTGTGGGATACCGAAACCGGACAAGTACTACGAACCTTCGAACATGAACAACGAATTGTTCGCGTGGCCCTGCAAAGAGATGGAAAATTAGCAATGACATCTGATGGCGGAAACCAAGCGATTGTTTGGAATTTAAAAACTGGACAAGAAGTCACACAGTTGAGCAGTTGGTCACGCCAATTAATTTTCTCTACCGCACGATTTTCTGACGACGGGACTCAACTAGTCACAGGAAGCCCTTCTGGCCGTGTGTCGATATGGGATACTCAAACCGGAAAACGAATGAGTGGATTTGAAGTGGAGCCCAAAAAAGACACTCGCCCTCCCCGTGCGGTCGTGTATGATGCAGCCTTTGATTCAAAACAACGCGTAATTACTGCTACTTCAGCAGGTATTGCCCAAGCTTGGCAGTTAGAGAACGGATCATGACAGAAAAAATCATTCAGCAATTGGAAGCACGCATTAATGACTTAGAATGTCAGCTTGCGTTCCAAGAACAGACTATTGAAGATCTGAACGGCGCTTTATCGCAGCAACAACTGCAAATTACCAAGATGCTCGAACAGATGAAATATGTGGTAGGTAAAGTAAAAAATATGGACTCGTCGAATTTAGCCGATCCGTCAGAAGAAACCCCACCACCGCATTATTAAAATGCAGGCTCAAATAGCATAAAGCCCAGAACATGTTCTGGGCTTTGTTGTATTAATTACTTAAGAAGGTACTCAAGAAGAAGCTATTCGTCGGCGTAGATTTTAACGCTCAGCTCGCCTTGCGTATTAATGCCTGCTCGGTACATGCCAGAACTGTTCATCGCAAAGTGCATCTCACCTTTAGCATCAATGGCAATCAAACCGCCCTCTCCGCCCATCTGTTTGAGAGCACCTTGGATAATGTGTTCACAAGCCGTATGAATATCTTCTTGTAAGTAACGCATACGTGCTGCAACGTCTTCCGCAACACGTTTACGAATAAAGAACTCACCGACACCCGTAGTGGAAACTGCCACAACGCCATTTTCGGCCACCGTACCACAACCAATCAGAGCCGAATCTCCGACTCGGTTGTATTTCTTATTCGTCACGCCACCCGTACTGGTGGCAGCGGCTAAGTTGCCTTGTTGATCTAACGCTACCGCACCAACCGTACCGTGCTTACGGTCATCTGGGTAACGAGATTCCGACAAAGCAAACAGTCCTTTCTCACGCATAGACAGCAACTGCTCATAACGGCGATCAGTAAAGAAGTAATCTTGCTCGGTATACTCATGGCCTTGCTCAAAAGCAAACTTCTCTGCGCCCTCACCCACCAACAACACATGATTGCTGTTTCGCATCACGTCACGAGCGAGCTCAATTGGGTTTCTGATATGACGAACACCTGCGACCGCACCTGCTGCAAGGTTTCGCCCATCCATCACAGAAGCGTCCATTTCAACCATTTCGTTGTTGGTCAGCACTGAGCCTTTACCCGCATTAAAGTTAGGAGAGTCTTCCAATACTTTCACTGCCGCTACGACGGCATCTAAGGCTTCACCGCCCGTTTCTAGAATTTGATGTCCCGCTTTTACCGCAGCTTCTAAATCCGCCAAGATGGATTGTTGCAGCTCATCGCTCATCTGTTCACGCAAGATGGTGCCCGCACCACCATGAATGGCAATCGAGAAAGGTTTCGTCATCACTTTGTCCAACTGTTATTCCTTGTATGGTTGGCACTACACCTTAGATAAACAAAAAGCGCAAGTTGAAAACTCAACTTGCGCTTTTCAAAGCTTTGCTAGATAAGATTATCTAGTGAAGGAGCTTATGATTAGTGAGAACCACAGCTACCGCCGCCACAGCAGCCGCCTTCTTCTTCGTGATCGTGGTCATGATCGTGACCACCACAACAGCCACCACCTTGGTGGATGTGACCGTGTTCGATCTCTTCTGCTGTTGCTTCACGTGTAGACATAACCTCTACTTCGAAAGTTAGTGTTTGACCAGCTAACATATGGTTACCGTCAACAACCACTTCGTTGCCGTCAACTTCTGTTACTTCAACAGGGATTGGACCTTGGTCAGTGTCAGCTAGGAAGCGCATGCCCACTTCGATTTGCTCAACGCCTTGGAATACGTCCGCAGGAACGCGCTGTACTAGCGCATCGTTGTGCTCACCGTAAGCTTCTTCAGGAGCTACCGTTACTGAGAACTTGTCGCCAGCCACTTTACCTTCAAGTTCTTTTTCAAGACCTGTGATTAGGTTGTTGTGACCGTGAAGGTAATCTAGGGGTGCTTCTGCTGTTGATTGATCAACAACGACACCGTCTTCCATCATTACTTTGTATGCAAGGCTTGCAACAACGTTCTTTTCAATTTTCATACTAACTCCAGGGAGATTAATTGACTTAACCTGAATGGGGTTAAGTACTGAGATATCTGGGTGTATTATGGGGATCAATTATCGAAGTTCAATTATTCCGGCTTAAAAATTCCGATCATTTCCTGATCTGAGTGTTTATTTTTCTCTACAGATTGTGGTTTGCGCTGCTCTGTAAACTCACACTCGACACACTCAACTAACTCGATGTTATTTTCAATCCACCAGCGCAGGGTATCTTGCTGGCTGCAATTTGGGCAGCTAGCGCCTGCAATAAAACGTTTCTTGATTTTCACGCTATTTCCTTAGCTTGAGTCTTGGCTCAAGTACTACTTCCAATGATTAGGTGACTGATGGTCGCTCTCCATTTCACGACCAAATATTTCTTCTAGCTCTTTGCGTGCCTCTTTCGCCCTTTGAGCTAATTTCTTATCTTCATTGTGTTGAGGCAATAAGTCCTTAAGCATAGCATTATCCAACTTGCGAAAATGTGCTTCTGCCCGCTTTGCTTGATAAGGATGCATACCCAGTTCTACGAGCGCTTGGCGACCGAGATCTAGCGCCCCTAAAAATGTTTCACGAGAGTAATTCTCTACACCATGACTCATTAACTGGTAAGCCTCGACACGGCTTCTTGCTCGGGCTAACAACTTAAGTTTCGGGAAGTGCACGCGACAAATGTCCACGATGGCCATCACCTCATCAGGTGAATCAGTACAAATAATCAATGCTTCCGCTTTATCAGCGCCAGCAGCCCTCAATAGGTCAATTTGTGTAGCATCGCCATAAAACACTTTGTAACCATACTTACGTAATAGGTGGATTTGGCTGGCATCACTTTCTAATACTGTCACTTTGATTTTATTGGCATACATTAAACGTCCGACGATCTGACCGAAACGTCCAAAGCCTGCAATGATAACGCGTGGTCGGCGATCCACGACTTTCGTGGTCATGCCCTCTTCTTCTTGATTCAGGGTATGAGCAAACCACTTCTTTTGTCCCATCAGCAAAAGAGGAGTCGTCACCATGGATAGACTGACCACCACCAACAGAAACGCCACTTGCTCTTTGGACAAAATGCCCTCTTGGCTCGCCGCGGTAAATATGACAAAGGCAAACTCACCGCCTTGGCTCAAAATTGCAGCCATACGGCTTCTCGCTTTGGCTCCGACACGGGCAGCTCTCGCCAATGCATACAAAACCAAACCCTTAACCACGACCAAAGCCACCACCGCACCGAGAATCTCTAGAGGATGTAATGCCAATAACCCCAAGTTTACCGCCATGCCCACCGCAATAAAGAATAACCCCAACAACAGACCTTTAAATGGCTCGATAGCGATTTCCAACTCATGGCGATACTCACTCTCTGCCAGCAAAACGCCTGCTAAAAAAGTCCCCAATGCCATCGAAAGGCCGAGCTTTTGCATCACGACCGAAATGCCAAGCACGACTAAAAGTGCAGCAACGGTAAAGAGTTCACGAACGCCGCTCATCACGACAAAACGAAATAGCGGACGTAGTAAAAAGTGACCACCAATCAACAGTGCTACCACACTGCCTAAAATAGTGAAGACATCCAACCAACTTCCACCACTATGCCCGCCTGCTAGCAAGGGCAACATCGCCAGCATCGGGATCACTGCAATATCTTGAAAGAGCAGCACCGCAAAACCAGATTGCCCCGTTTCGGTACCATTAAGCCCTTGCTCTTCAATGACTTTAAGCGCAATCGCCGTCGAGGACAGCGCCAACCCCATCCCGATCACTAAACTCACTTGCATGCTTACGCCAAACATACTGACGACACTACCAATCACGGCGGTCGTGACCACAACCTGCGCACCGCCTAAACCTAAAATCGGCCCTCGCATCTGCCACAATTTTTTAGGGTTTAATTCCAGCCCTATCAAAAACAGTAACAACACAACCCCAAGCTCGGCAAAATGCAAAATGGCATCAACGTCGCTAATTAAGCCAAGCCCCCATGGGCCAATCAACACACCAGCGAGTAAATAACCTAAAACCGAGCCAAGCCCAAGGCGCTGAGCAATCGGCACCGCAATAACCGCAGCCGAAAGAAAGACCACACTGCTTTGAAGAAACTCACTGGTGATCGCCATACTGACCTCCTCGATCTGCCGCTTGCCAGTTTTCAAGTGGGTTACTCAGCCATCCACGGTATAACTCAGCATGTTCGTAGCGTTCAATATCCGAAACATTTCTTGACCAATACAACACCAGAGGTTCAATCCAGTGCATTTGGCATAGGGCTGCCGTCAGTTCAAACGGTTGCAAGATTTGCTCAAGTGGGTATTTGTTGTACCCCTTCGCGCTGAAGGCTTCTTCTTTACCACCTGTTGTAATGACACTGCGCCAGTATTTTCCTTCTAGCGCCGCACCTCCGCCAAACGCAAAGCCTTTACCTAACACTCGGTCTAGCCACTCTTTTAATAGGGCTGGACATGAATACATATAAAGTGGGTGGTGAAATACAATCACATCGTGAGCGAGCAACAACTCATGTTCGTAATTCACATCAATAAAGAAATCGGGGTAAACACCGTAAAGATCGTGCACAGTGACGTGATCAAGCGACTGAGCTTTTTTTATCATCACTTGATTGGCAATCGAGTTATGTGGCTCTGGATGAGCATAAATGACCAGAACTTTTGGGAGAATAGACGGTGCAACAGCCAAATGGTCGTCCTTGTGGTTATTTTTATCCGTTATCAAATTGTTATACTTTTTTGTACAGCATAATGCAATTAAAGCGAATCAATCGACTTTTCCGGCCAATACCCCTACTATTCACCGCTAGATATATACCCAAGTGGCTTTAAAAACGATTGAAACCACTTCGCTATGTAACCAAGCAACGCGCACTGCGCAAAGTGAATGAAAACTTTATGATTACCTTCTCTGATATTCAGTTACTGCGTGGCGGTAAACCTCTTTTAGACCAAGCTTCTGCGACTATTCACCCTGGCGATAAAGTCGGTCTTGTGGGCAAAAACGGCTGCGGTAAATCAACGCTGTTTGCCCTACTGAAAGATGAACTGTCAATTGATGCTGGCTCATTTAGCCAACCTCAACACTGGGAGTTGGCCTGGGTCGCACAGGAAACGCCTGCGCTAGAGCGCACTGCACTGGAATACGTCATTGATGGTGATCGCGAGTACCGCGCTCTCGAAAAGCAGTTAGCTGAAGCAGAAACACAAGACAACGGAACCCTAGTTGCCGAGATACACGGTAAAATTGAAACCATTGGTGGTTACAGCATTCGCGCTCGCGCGGCAGAACTGCTCGATGGTTTAGGGTTCAGCCAAGAGCAAATGAGTTGGAGTTTGACCCAATTCTCGGGTGGTTGGCGTATGCGTCTTAACTTGGCTCAAGCGCTATTGTGTCGTTCTGATCTACTGCTACTCGACGAACCAACCAACCACTTGGATTTGGACGCGGTAATGTGGTTAGAGCGTTGGCTACAAAACTACCCTGGCACGCTGATTCTGATCTCGCACGACCGTGACTTCTTGGATCCGATCGTTGGTCGCATCATTCACATCGAGAATCAGCAGCTGAACGAATACACGGGTAACTACTCGTCATTCGAAAACCAACGCGCACAAAAGATGGTGTTACAACAAGCGATGTTTGAAAAGCAACAGAAGCAGATGTCTCACATGCAAAGCTACATCGACCGCTTCCGTTACAAAGCCTCTAAAGCACGCCAGGCTCAAAGCCGTATTAAAGCTTTGGAGCGCATGGAGAAAGTGTTACCAGCTCAATTCGATAACCCATTTAGCTTCCAATTCCGTGAGCCAGCTGCGCTGCCAAACCCAATCATGATGATGGATGAAGTATCTGCAGGTTACGGTGACAACCTCATCTTAGAGAAGATCCGCTTGAACTTGGTTCCTGGCAGTCGTATTGGTCTACTCGGCCGTAATGGTGCGGGTAAATCGACATTAATCAAGCTGCTCTCTGGTGAACTTAACGCGCAAGGTGGTGACCTAACTTACTCACAAGGCGTGAAAATTGGTTACTTCGCTCAGCACCAGTTAGAAACGCTTCACCCTGAAGAAACGCCGCTGCAACACATGATGCAAATCGCACCCGATCAAACCGAACAGCAGCTACGTGATTACCTAGGTAGCTTTGGCTTCCAAGGTGACAAAGCACTAGAAAAAGTTGCGCCGTTTTCTGGTGGCGAAAAAGCCCGTTTGGTATTGGCTTTAATTGTGTGGCAAAAGCCAAACCTGTTGCTACTTGATGAACCGACCAACCACTTAGACTTGGACATGCGCCAAGCACTTACGATGGCACTGCAAACATTCGAAGGTGCGATGGTGATTGTTTCGCACGACCGCTATTTACTGCGCGCTACGACCGATGACTTGTATTTAGTGCATGATCGACAAGTTGCTCCGTTCGACGGTGATTTAAATGACTATTATAAATGGTTAACCGAACAACAAAGAGCGGAACGCAAAGAAGCGCAGGCTGCGCAGCCAAGCAAAGATACGGCCAACAGCGCAGCTGCGAAGAAAGAGCAAAAACGTCGCGATGCAGAGTTTCGAAAACAGACAGCGCCAATTCGCAAAACGCTGACACAACTAGAAAATAAAATGGATAAGTTAGGTGCTGCACTGGCCGAAGCTGAAGAACAATTGGCGGACAACTCACTGTATGCGGCCGAAAATAAAGCTAAACTTAACCAAGTGCTGGCACTTCAAGCTTCCAGTAAAGCTGAGCTCGAAGAAATTGAAATGGAATGGATGTCTGCTCAAGAAACGTTGGAGCAGATGGAGCTAGAGTTTAATCAATGAGTAATCAACACGCTGAATACACACTCACCCTAGAACACCTTTGGCAGTTTAGTCTGCAATTTTATGGTGTGCGAGAAGTGAAAGAGGCGTGTTTATCATTACAGAACAACTACCACGGTAACGTGAACCTACTCCTGCTGCTCAGATGGCTCGATGAGCAGCAACTCATTTTCCAAGAAAAAGACTGGCCCTTGGTGCAAGACTGTCTAGGTAGGAGCGAAACTTTACTTCACTCCTTTCGCGACCTTCGTCGCCACCTTAAGTCTCAAGTCAATGACGCTTTGTATCGTGAGACCTTGCAGTTTGAGCTGCAACTAGAAAAGCAGCAACAAGCGGATTTGGTGGACTGCATTAACTCACTTGCACTACTCAAAAATGATGGTGACCCACTGACGTTGAGATACTGTCGTCAACTCGGTGGGGAGCATTTGCAGCAAGCCTTTGCTATTCCGGTGCCAAACATTCAACCACCAAAACGCCCATAAATCTGTAGAATACCTATAATCTTTATAAAGGATTATATTAATAAGTTCTTCAACGGACACCGAAGGACCGCATAAGAGCAGTTAGGTATGACACAATTTTTCGCAGCCGCCGGGATCAAAAACCCGCATCTCCAAACGCTTTTGCCGCGTTTTATTCGCAAAAAAGCGTTGTTTACGCCGATTTGGCAAACCCTCGATACATCCGATGGCGACTTTCTCGATCTCGCGTGGAGCGAGGACCCAACCCAAGAGCCTGCACAAAAAAAGCCGATTTTTGTTTTATTTCATGGGTTAGAGGGGTGCTTCTATAGCCCTTATGCCAATGGGTTAATGAATGCATTTGCTCAATCTGGATGGCTGTCGGTGATGATGCATTTTCGTGGCTGCAGCGGTAAACCAAACAAAAAAGCACGAGCTTACCACTCGGGTGAAGTGACGGATGCTCGTTACTTCCTAGAGCACCTTGAACAACGTTTTCCTGATAATCCCAAAGTTGCAGTTGGTATTTCTCTTGGCGGTAACATGTTGGCGAATTATTTAGCCCAATATAAAGACCACCCTATTTTGAATGCAGCGACTATTATCTCGGCGCCTTTAGACCTAGCTGCGTGTGCAAACCGTATTGAACAAGGCTTTTCGAAAGTGTATCGCCGTTACCTGCTTTCTTCACTGAAACGTAACGCGTTACAAAAGCATCATCTATTGCATGGCGAGCTTGCGCTGTCCTACAACTCAATAAAACGTGTCACACGGCTGTATGAATTCGATGATTTGATCACCGCACCATTGCATGGCTTTAAAGACGCACAAGATTATTACGATCAATGTTCAGGCTTGAGTAAATTACAACAGATCACGCTACCGACACTGATCATTCACGCCAAAGACGATCCATTCATGACCGACGATGTGATCCCGAAATTTGTTCTGCCAGATAACATTGATTACCGTCTCTTTGAACACGGTGGCCATGTTGGCTTCCTGACAGGAACGGCGTTAAAACCTAAGTTTTGGTTGGAGGAAGCGCTGCCCGCGTATTACGAAAGTATCGCCGCAGATTACCTTTCTGCTGTATCCAAGCAACGAACGCAGTAAACTAGCCGCTCATCATAAAAGTTAGAGGTATTTATGATCATTCCATGGCAAGACATTGCGCCGGAAACATTGGAAAACTTAATTCGTGAATTCGTCTTACGCGAAGGAACGGATTACGGAACCGTCGAGGTTTCTTTGCAAGACAAAATTGATCAAGTTAAAGCTCAATTGGAAAAAGGTGAAGCGGTTATCGTGTTCTCTGAGCTACACGAAACCGTCGATATTCAACATAAAACAAAATTTTAGACCCTTCACATTTTACCGTATCCCACTCGATGACAAGGTATTGTTACGTGCTATAGTGGGATATCGACCGTGCAGTAGTAACTCTACTGCACATTACAGGTAAGTAATTTTCGACAAGGTTTGTCATGTCAGCTAAACACCCAATTATTGCGGTTACTGGTTCGTCCGGTGCCGGCACGACCACTACATCTGAAGCCTTCCGTAAAATGTTCAATATGATGAACGTTAAACCCGCATGGGTTGAAGGCGATAGCTTCCATCGCTTTACTCGCCCAGAAATGGACATCGAAATTCGCAAAGCCCGCGAGCAAGGTCGACACATTAGCTACTTTGGCCCACAAGCTAATGACTTCCCGGGATTAGAAGAGTTTTTCCGTAAGTTCGGGCATGATGGTACTGGCAGCGTGCGCCGTTATCTGCACACGTTTGACGAAGCGGTTCCCTACAATCAAATGCCAGGCACGTTTACACCGTGGCAAGACTTACCCGAAAACAGCGACGTGCTGTTTTATGAAGGGTTACATGGTGGCGTGGTCGATGGCGATGTTAATGTTGCTCAACATGTGGATTTCTTAATTGGTATGGTGCCGATTGTGAACTTAGAGTGGATCCAAAAATTCGTACGTGACACTCGCGATCGCGGCCATTCGCGTGAAGCGGTAATGGACTCAATCGTGCGATCCATGGACGATTACCTCAACTATATCACTCCGCAGTTTTCTCGTACTCACATCAACTTCCAGCGCGTACCGACCGTTGATACTTCCAACCCACTTAATGCAAAAGGCATCCCTAGTTTGGATGAGAGTTTTGTGGTGATTCGCCTACGCGGTATCAAGAATGTCGACTTCCCATATCTGCTGGCCATGATTGATGGCTCATTCATGTCACGCCACAACACGATTGTCGTACCCGGCGGTAAGATGAGCTTTGCAATGGAGCTCATAGTTCGGCCTATCCTACAACAGCTCATCGAAACAGGGAAAATTGGCTAAAAACCTGCCTGCGAAGATGTTTACTTTTCATACCGTGATCATGTGCACAGTTTTGCTTACAAAATCTCAATCATGGCACGATTAAAATCAAGAAATCGTTTTCGAAAAAGGATACTATTTCTTACCGAAACACAAGAGAGCTTGCAGCATATAAAAAGTGCTCTTATTCTAGTAGGCCTAATTCAGGCTTAGCTAAAATATGGATAGCGCAAGCGTACCCTGCAGAGGAAGTGAGATATTATGGTTCTAGGTAAACCTCAAACCGACCCAACATTAGAGTGGTTTCTTTCACACTGTCATATTCATAAGTACCCTTCAAAGAGCACGCTAATTCACGCGGGCGAAAAGGCAGAAACTTTGTACTACATCGTTAAAGGTTCTGTTGCGGTTCTTATCAAAGACGAAGAAGGTAAGGAGATGATCCTTTCTTACCTAAACCAAGGAGACTTTATTGGTGAACTTGGTCTATTCGAGGAAGACCAAGAGCGCACAGCTTGGGTTCGTGCTAAATCTCCTTGTGAAGTTGCTGAAATTTCTTTCAAGAAGTTCCGTCAGCTTATCCAAGTAAACCCAGACATCCTAATGCGTCTTTCTGCGCAGATGGCTCGTCGTCTTCAAGTAACTAGCCAAAAAGTGGGTGACCTGGCGTTCCTAGACGTAACTGGTCGTATCGCTCAGACGCTTCTGAACCTTGCAAAACAACCAGACGCAATGACTCACCCAGACGGCATGCAAATCAAGATCACTCGTCAAGAAATCGGTCAAATTGTTGGCTGTTCTCGTGAGACAGTAGGTCGTATCTTGAAGATGCTAGAAGAGCAGAACCTAATCTCTGCTCACGGTAAAACCATCGTGGTTTACGGTACTCGTTAATCTCGAACTAGAGTGACACGAACAAAATTATAAAAGCCACCAATGGCAACATTGGTGGCTTTTTATTTACTCATGACCAAATGAGATAGGGTGCAGCGAACACTAATGAGTAAGCTTAACAGGTTAACCCTAAAACTTAGCCATTCGTACTTTCAAAGATTTTGTCAGCTGAAGCGGCCACGAAACCTGGGTACAAATCACCATTTTCCATCGGATAGCGCTTAGCAAATTCATAAAACCCGCCAGGGATAATTTCAGTGCCTTCGCTAAAACGAACCGCTACTTTATCTGCCATGGTCGATGACTGCTCTAGCAACACCTCAGGAGTGCCCTTCACTTCACCACCATTTTCATTAATGGTAAACCCAGCGGTACGCAGATGATCGTTTACCTGCTTCACTTCTTCATATTCATTGAGCTGGTTAACGCTCACCGTGAAGTGGTTTGCTCCGTAACCATGCGCCGCAAGCCAAGATGCGTACTCACTTTCTTTAGCCAACGTTTGGTAATCAGCAAAGCTTAAATCCCACAAGCGTCCACCATGTAAGAATGCGCTATCTTTCAGCTTGTCAGCATCGATTTGTGCCACCAAATTTTTCACAATCTCTTGTAGCTCAGGCGAGCACTCTTCAACTTTTAGCTCACTAATAAATACTTTAGGTTGCTTCGGATCTGGGTGCTCATAGTGCTTAGCAACCAGCTTTTTGCTTTCGAAAATGTAATCACCACACGCCTTGTAACCAATAGCTACAAATGGCTTAGCTAGAGTTTCAATACCAAGAGGCGCGATATTGAAGGTACGTAAAGCTATATGATCATTAATCAGAGGCTCATCTTCTTGAAGCAGCTGATGCACTTTAGCAGCCGAAGGGCAAAGACGTTGAATGTAATCTTGCCATAGCGATTCAAATAACACATCGGGCGTCATAACGACTCCTTGTTACGAGATGTAGAGTTTAAAGGTAAGCGGAAGTTGGCTGCTCGTTCACAACAAAAGTTGTCCAGAATAATGAACGAGCAACCATCAACCTGTGACGGTAAATGCCAGTCAGTCAACACGCTTTTCCGAGTCTTTGCTCACTTTTCGTGTTCTGCCAACGATCACTACAACCCATACCTAAATGATGCGCCGGCAAGGTGAGCCGCAATGCATAGTTGCGACTCTATTATTAAAACTTATAGCGCTACACCTGGACTCAATGTTGCAGGCAAGACAGTCTCTTGACCTTCCATTGATGCCATTGGGTACGCACAGTAATCTGCTGCGTAGTAAGCGCTTGGGCGCAAGTTACCCGACGCCCCCGGACCACCAAATGGCGCATCACCGCTTGCCCCAGTAAGCTGGCGGTTACGGTTCACGATTCCTGCACGAATGTGGTCAACGAAGTATTCCCATTCTTGGTCGTCGGTTGAAACCAAACCAGCAGATAAGCCAAAGCGCGTATCGTTTGCTAGCGCCACGGCTTTGTCTAATCCTTCGTAGCGCACCACTTGCAGAAGTGGGCCGAAGTACTCTTCATCTGGTAACTCAGCAATGTTCGTTACATCAATGATGCCTGGAGAAACAAACGCCGCCTCTCCTGCTTTCGCTTCAATCAAGCTTTCACCGCCAAGAGACTGTAGATTAGCTTGTGCATCAAGAATAAACTTGGCTGCCGCGACCGAAATTTGCGGTCCCATAAATGGCGCAGGTTCTGCAAATGGTTGGTCTACGCGAATATTGCGTGTCGCTTCAACGAGTTTGGTGATAAGCGCATCGCCTTTTTCACCCAATGGCACATACAAACGACGAGCACACGTACAACGCTGCCCAGCACTGATAAACGCTGACTGGATGATGGTGTAAACCGTGGCATCCAAATCACCATATTTATCAGAGATCACCATCGGGTTATTACCACCCATTTCTAGTGCGAGCATCTTGCCCGGTTGACCCGCAAATTGACGGTGTAATACATGCCCCGTATTTGCGCTACCCGTAAACAGTACGCCATCGATGCCTTTTGCGTCAGCGAGCGCGATACCAGTTTCTTTCGCGCCTTGAACAAGGTTAATCACGCCTTTCGGCAGACCGGCTTCTTCCCATAGCTTCATTGCCAATTCACCCGTCCATGGCGTTTGCTCAGACGGTTTGAAGACTACCGTGTTACCAGCCAGTAGCGCAGGCACAATGTGACCATTTGGTAGGTGGCCTGGGAAGTTGTAAGGACCAAACACCGCCATCACGCCCAATGGGCGGTGGCGCAATACGATTTGGTTGCCTGCTGCTTCACGGCTCGCCTCACCAGTGCGGTCATGATAAGCGCGAATCGAAATGGCAATTTTACCTGCCATTGCCGCTGCTTCAGTGCGCGTTTCCCAAATTGGCTTACCAGTTTCTTTGGCAATGACTTCGGCGATTTTTTCGCTGTTCTCTTTTACTTTCTCCGCAAAAGCCAACACGATTGCCTCACGCTCTGAAAATGGGCGCTTTTTCCAGTCAATAAACGCTTCACGCGCTGCAGATACCGCCTGGTTCACCTGCTCTGCCGTTGCACCTTTGCCTTGCCAGATCACTTCTTGGTTGTACGGCGACAGAGACGTAAATGCTTCACCCTGACCTTGTACCCATTCACCTGCAATCCAATGTGTCATTGTTTCTATCCTTAAATTCTGTCGTCTGTTACTGCGGAAGAAGGCGAACGAAATCCCCTTCTTCAACCGAAAGTGCATCCGCAACGTCTGGTGCGATCATTACGCTCTGTGTCTCTGCGTCATACGCCGCCTTAGTGACTGTCGCACGGAAGTTCTCGAAAGATGAATTACACATCAAGAAGTCTTGTGTGCTGGAATGTTCAGAGATTTTGACTTGCGCGCGGAATGAATGACGTACCGACTCAATATTACGCAGATCACACTCAACCGTTGGGCCACCATCGAAGATGTCGACGTAGCCTCGGTTGGTAAAACCTTCACGCTCAAGCAGCTTCAGCGCTGGACGCGTGTTGTCATGTACTTGACCAATCACGGCTTGCGCTTCTGGGCTGAGCAGATTGATGTAAATAGGCAGTTTCGGCATCAAGTCGGCGATAAAGCCTTTCTTGCCGATACCTGTCAGGTAATCTGCAAGAGTGAAATCGATAGAGAAGAAATGCTCTTGAAGCCATTGCCAGAATGGTGAATTACCCTCGTCGTCTGAAACGCCACGCATCTCCGCAAAGATCGTTTCAGAGAAGCGCTCTGGGTGCTCTGCCATCATTAGGAAACGACACTTCGACATTAGACGACCATTCAGACCTTGGCGGAATTTCTCACGCAAGAACAAGGTACAAATTTCGCTGTTACCAGTGTAGTTATTACCAAAAGTAAGCAGTTTAACGACGTTGTTAACGCCAAGCTTTGGCGACGAGTGCACAACTTTACTAATGTGATATGAGTAAAATGGGACATCCCAGCCGATAGATGCTTCGATTCCGGTGGTACCCGCAACCTCACCCGTTTCAGAGTCAAAGCCAACCATCAGGTAGCCTTCATCGCCTGGTTCTGCCACATCTGGCTTACCAAAGCTGTACTCTGAATGTTTGATTCGATTGGTTAACAGTTCTTCGTTAACCGGTAGAGATGTAAATCCGTGACCAGACTCCACCGCACAAGTGTGCAGTGCGTCGTAATCCGACATCGCGATAGGGCGAACTACTAGCATCAATACTCCCTCCAGATGCAAGAAGATCCTAACTATATTGTAGGAACAATTCCCCCATCAGAGATCCTTGACGGGGGTGTCTGCGTTGACGTTTAAACTGATATCGCGCTTAAACTAAAGTCGCGATCGCTTTATCCAGTTTCGCCAAGCCTTCTTCAATTTCTTGTTGTGTGATAACGAGTGATGGTGTGAAACGTACGACATTGGCACCCGCAACCAATACCATGAGACCTTGTTTACCTGCAGCAACCAGCACGTCACGCGCACGGCCTTGCCATTCTTCATTTAGTGCAGCGCCAAGTAATAGGCCTTGACCGCGCACTTCTGAGAAGATGTTGTACTTCGCGTTGATCTTCTCTAGACCTTCACGGAACATTGCTTCGCGTTCTAGTACACCAGCCAAAACCTCTGGCTTAGTGACTTCATTTACAACCGCTTCTGCAACCGCACACGCTAGTGGGTTACCTCCATATGTAGAACCGTGAGTGCCCACTTTCATGTGCTCTGCCAATTTTGCTGTCGTTAGCATTGCACCGATTGGGAAACCGCCACCAAGTGATTTCGCAGTACTTAGAATATCTGGCGTGATACCTAAACCTTGGTAAGCGTAGAAGTTACCTGTTCGGCCATTACCAGTTTGCACTTCATCGAAGATCAGTAAGGCGTTGTGTTTGTCACACAGCTCGCGAACCGCTTGAGCGAACTCAGGCGTTGGTGGCACGATGCCGCCTTCACCTTGTAGTGGCTCCATCATGACCGCACAAGTACGATCAGACATGTGTGCTTGTAAAGCTTCGATATCGTTGTAAGGAAGGTGTGTCACGTCGCCTGGCTTAGGACCGAAGCCGTCAGAGTATGCCGCTTGGCCACCAACCGTTACGGTAAAGAATGTACGACCGTGGAAACCTTGTTTGAATGCAATGATTTCAGATTTCTCAGTGCCATGAACGTCTGCTGCATAACGACGTGCCAGCTTCAAAGCGGCTTCGTTTGCTTCTGCGCCAGAGTTAGCAAAGAACACACGCTCAGCAAAACTCACTTCTGTTAGCTTTTTCGCCAGACGAAGGGCTGGTTCGTTCGTCATAACGTTACTTAAGTGCCAAAGCTTGTTAGCTTGCTCTGTTAGTGCGTTTACCATTACTGGATGACAATGGCCAAGACAGCTCACTGCAATACCACCAGCAAAGTCGATGTATTCATTACCTTCCTGATCCCAAACACGTGAACCTTCACCTTTAACAGGGATCATTTCCATCGGGTTATAGCAAGGTACCATTACCTCATCGAATAAACCGCGCTCTACTTTAATTTCCGTTGTCATTGCACATTCCTTCTTGATACCGCATGCGTAGCAGATAAGCGAATTTAACCGGCTCTCTTTGCCAGCAAATAATGTTTTGCATTTAAGCTATTGCGGCATTGTATTTACATTTAATTAACCATTTCAATAGTGATTTATTCTTTTCGTTCTCGAAAGCAACTTCCATTAATCACTGCTTATGACTATTTATGCATCAAGAAAGTAAAATAGAGAAGTGATTTTTTATAAATGTTATGTAATACAGGGGATAGAAGGTTTAAAAAGACATGAATAGACAAAGAGACTCGAGAGAATCGCATAGTTTTGCAATCCGCTCACCTCAGCAAAAAGATGAATGATTTGTTAAGAAAAGTGATCGCGATCAGATCGCTTTGCGTGCTAAAAAGTTCGCAAGCAACTCGTGACCTTGCTCAGTTTTGATTGATTCTGGGTGGAACTGCACCGCATCAATTGGCAAGGCTTTATGTTGGTAACCCATTATTTCATCCATGCTTCCGTCCGGCAGTTCTGTCCATGCAGTCAGTTCAAACACGTCGGGTAAAGTACCGTTTTTCACCACAAGAGAGTGATAACGGGTTACCGTGAGTGGGTTATTCAGATTTTTAAACACACTACGACCGTTATGACGAATCGGTGAGGTCTTACCGTGCATCACTTGTCGTGCACGTACCACTTCACCCCCAAACACTTGCGCTATCGCTTGATGGCCAAGGCAAACACCCAATATTGGAAGCTTACCAGCGAAGTGTTCTATCGCTTTCAGTGAAATACCTGCTTCGTTCGGCGTACATGGCCCTGGCGAGATCACCAAATGAGTTGGGTTGAGCGCCTCAATGCCTTGGATATCGATTTCATCGTTACGCACCACCTTTACGTCTGCACCAAGCTCGCAGAAGTATTGGTAAAGGTTGTAGGTAAAAGAGTCGTAGTTATCGATGATCAACAACATAAAGGGTCGGTTGCTCCAATCCGTTTTGGCAATGCTTACGTAGTGAATCGCCACGTTCGTGACAATCAAGGGCGGTATTTTGCTATACCAAGCAAGAAAGGCAAGTTTTTGCTGAATAAAAAGGCCAGCATAGGCTGGCCTTTGGTCTTTACAGCTATTTAGGAACTGTTTGTCAGGAAGTAAATTCGCTTAGCGGCGACGACGGAATAAGCCAAGACCTAGCAGCGCAAATAGAGCACCAAAACCAAACGAACCACCATCTGAATCCTTCGACCCTTCTGTTCCAGCTTCAGTTTGCGTCATTGAAACATCACGAACAGAGCTAAACTTCACGATATTACCTGTCGAGTCAGTCACTTTCTCTTCTAACTGATAATTACCTTGCTCTGGCGTTTGTTCAAACTCAATATTCACGCTACGCGCATCAATATCAGCTTGAACTAAAGTTTGGCTAGCCGAGTAAGCTTTCGTATCGCTGCTTGCCGCAGCCGCTTGTGTGGATGGCGTTAAGTTCACCGTAACAATATCGCCCACAACCGCCGTTGGTGGTAAACGGACATCGACGGCTAAGTTGTCACCTGCTTTCGGTAAATCGATGTCATCATCTGGTAAATCAATCGCGATGATCACTGGATCGTGGTCAGAGGCAGAGAACGCATCTTTGTACTTCGGCATATCACCGGTGTACTTGCTGCTGTATTCGAACAAGTTACTCTCTAGTGAGTTGATGTGCCAATCTTCAATTGCTACCACTTTTTGCGCTAGGCTACTGCTTGCCAATGCGTGGTCCAAATTACCCAGCTCGCCCGAATAGGTGTAAGAAAACGTATCAGTGCCGTGCAGCAACGTGTTTAAGTTGTGCAGACCGTAACCTTTTTCAATTTTGGTCTTCTCTACTTGAAGTTCACCATCACCAATGGTTGTGTAAGCAGCAGTATAAATGTCACGGCCGTATTTCTCTTTCGAGTAATCAGTCAGTGTCAGAAGTGGGTCTTCCATGCCATAAGCATTGAGGTCGCCCATGAGCAATACATCGCCTTTCACCTCTTTCAACGCTTCACCCACTGCGTGCGCAGCAGAAACGCGGAAGTTGTTACAGTTGCCTTGCAGATCCGCTGGCTCAGAATCTTCTACACCGGCAATCCACTCTTCAATACACTCGGAGCCTTTCGACTTAAAGTGGTTTACGACAATAGACAAATCTTCACCCGTCTCTTTCACCGTAAAGGTCTGAAGTAGACTGTGGCGTTGATATTTGTCGTATGCAGGGTTACTTTCAGTGCCCTCTTTACGAGTAATGGTGTTCTCTGCAATGTGTTGCTCTGGCGTCACAATGACTTTTGCTGCTTCTTTTGGTGTTACTGCGTTAGCACGATATAAGATCGCCACCATGATCGCATCACTGCCAAAGTATTCGTCTTGGTATTTGTCTTGCTCTTCGATTTCGACATACGTGTAATGATCTTCAGCGTCATCAATCTCAGCATTTAGGGCATCAACTAAGTTTTGGATAGCACTGCCATCACCAAAGCCGTTGTTTTCCACTTCCATCAAACCAATAACGTCGGCGTCCATCTTGTTCATCGCCGCAACGATTTTCGCTTGCTGGATCAGGAATTCGTCTAGATTAGTCGCACCACGGTTTTGTCCGGTTGGGTTTTCATGACCACTGTCAGCCACGGAGTTGAAGTAGTTCAGTACGTTGAAGCTTGCAATACGCAAATCTGAGTCCGCAATCGCTGGGGCATCTTTACGAGCCACGTCGAAGCCTTCACCTGAAGTCACGAAGTTGGTGTTATCGACTTCATTCGTCGCAATCAGGCGGTATTCGTTGTAGCTGTAAGCCACGACACCCTGTAGACCTTCTACTCGAGAACCAAGGCGAATGTGCTGCTCTGAAGAGCCATCTTGGTCTGCATCTTTAGCAAAATCGGGGTAGTATGGGATTTGGCCGTTTGGTGCTTTGCCATCTGATTCTAGGTATACGCGGTTTGCTGCGTTGTCTTTTGCTAGCTCAACGGCTGCATCGCTCTCTGCCGCGTGTAATTGAGTCGGCTTTAACAATGGCGCTTCATGAGAGAGCATCATATTGTTACGACGTGAATCGTAGTCGTAAGAGAAGTTGCGAGTTACAAACAAGTCACTTGCCGAGGTCAACTCAACTTGCATCCCTTCATGACGCTCAAGCGCATCACGTAGTGTCTCACCTTCTTTGATAACAAGATCGGTAACTCGAGAGGTTTCAGAGGTGCCTGTTTTCACATAGCTGTTAGCATCAGAAGCAAGCTGAGTATTGCTGTAATACTCTTGAACTTTACCTTTCACACAAACAACGTCACCAGCTTTCAGCGCCGTGTCTGCCGCGTCAGTATGAATGAACAAGCCTTCTGAGGTCTTGTCGTTGTTGTCGCTTTCTAATGCTTGTAGGTAGAAACCTTTGGTTAGGCCAGTGGTAACAGCAGTCACGACACCCGTTACGAAATGATCTTCGTCAGTAATGTATGGGTAACCATCAATGAATGGAGACGTATCGCCTTCACCTTGAATATCTTGGATGGTAGTGAAGTTAGGTTGCTGACCGTCGACTTCACAAGCGAATGGTGCTGGTGGCTCAGTCGCATTTAGCTCACCAAGGCCGTCAATGTTGTCTTTCTCAAATGCCGTCCACTGAGATGCATCATAAGTAGCAGAAGGGGTTAGTGCATCACGGTTACGAACTAATGTGGTGTCTTTACCAAAATCTACGTCACCCATCACACCGATGATGTCGTGCACTTCACCATCTTTCAGCAGTGCGATCGGGTCGTCACCGTTAAAGTTCGCAACGCTTTTATCTGTGATATCCGAGACAGCTTTGATGGTATCGCTCGCGTCACCATGCGCCAGTACATACACTTGGTTAGCTTGTAGCGTCACTTGGCTAAGGTCGAATGTGCTACCCCAAGTACCACCACCGTTTGATGATTTCGCCAACTCGTAGCCAGTGAGTGTCACCGCAGTATCACCCGTATTAGCGATCTCTACCGCTTTATTATAAGCGCCGCCTTCTACGTATTGGGAAATAATAATCTCTGCGTTCGCGTTTGCACTAAGTGCACTGGCGATGGTTAATGCGAGTATTGAGGGTTTGATTAACGTGTCCATTGTCATACCTGATATTTATGTAAATGCAAACTTAGCTCTGGTTAGAGCCTGCCATTTGCGTCTACTATCAGGTTTATTTATGAAATAAATAAGAATGAGTAATTAAAGCCGTGAAATGAATCACATGTGAATATAAGAAAATATGCCAGAGCATCCCATTCAAACATTTTTTGTAATAAATACAGAGCGCTATTGATAAACAAGTCAGAATTTAGATTGATTACTCAGTTTACTTTTTCACTTCATGTTAAGGAGTAGAAAATACATCACTTGTTGAGTTGCTTATTAATCCAACCGTTCCTGTTACAAATAAAAATATAATTAGTCACTAATTTAGAATGCTTTAATTTTCACTTGTATCACTGTTCAAGCCCAAGAATCTATTACTCGCTTCGTTCTCTCTTATATAGGCCCCTCATACTTCAAAGTTTTCATGATTTATTCAATAACTTTTCATTACTCACTAGCCAAAAACATACACAAAAGATATAACACCTGCGCGAGACAATAAGATCTCATTAGCTGTAAACCCAGGAACGACAAATGAAAAAAATTCAACGCAGTGTGCTAGCTCTCTCCCTACTTGGCTTGATAGCGGGGTGTCAGTTGACCGCCAGTGAGCCACTTCAACCTACGGCGAATCAAGACATCATCGAATCAGCCAAAAATGAACTGGATGGTATTGAAGAGCTAGAAGTCAGTGACGAGGGTGTTATTACCTTTACTCAGCGTCTAAGAACGCCAGGAACCTACTGGATTCCAGCGAGAATTAAAGAACTCAGCTACGATATATCATGCGTACAGCTTAGTTACTTCATTGATAGAGGCATGGTTGTGAAGTCTGCCTTTCTAGGGGCTCGAGGACGTGTTGAATATTACGACATGGAACGCTGTATGAAAGACACGCCATTTCAGTAATACAGGCATAAAAAAAGCTCCACCAAAGTGGAGCTTTTTCGTATTCGTTCTTAGCGACTATGGGCGAGCTACAAAACCTACTGCTTCGTATGCTTTCTTAAGCGTTTCAGCCGCTCGTGCCGAGGCTTTCTCAGCACCTTGCTGCATTACCTCGTCCATGTAAGCACGATCAGCGCGAATACGGTGATATTCTGCTTGAATTGGCTCAAGCATTGCTACAACTGCCTCACCAACATCTTTCTTAAATGGGCCATACATTTCTACGCCTTGGTACTTCGCTTCAATCTCTTCGAAGCTCATGCCTGTCGCCGCAGAGTACAGACCCATTAGGTTAGCAATGCCCGCCTTGTTCTCGATATCATGACGGATACTTGGTGGCGTTTCGGTATCGGTTTGCGCTTTGTTGATCTTCTTAAGGATCGACTTAGGCTCTTCCAGCAGCGTGATAACGTTCTTACGGTTGTCATCAGATTTAGACATCTTCTTCGTTGCGTCTTGAAGGCTCATTACACGCGCATTTACTGTCGGAATGTAAGGCTCTGGAACTTGGAAGATTGGCTGCTCTGGCGAGTAAATATTGTTGAAACGCGTTGCGATATCGCGCGCTAATTCTAGATGTTGCTTCTGGTCACTGCCTACAGGTACTTGGTGTGCACCGTAAAGCAAAATGTCAGCCGCCATCAACACCGGGTAGTCAAATAGACCGACGTTTACGTCATTCGCGTAACGTGCCGATTTGTCTTTAAACTGAGTCATACGGCTCAGCTCACCCATTTGAGTGTAGCAGTTAAGAAGCCAACCTAATTGAGCATGCTCTGGTACATGTGACTGAACAAATAGCGTGCTCTTCTTCGGGTCAACACCAACAGCCAGACAAATTGCCAGTGCGTCTAGAGTTGCTTCATGCAGCGCTTTAGGGTCCTGACGAACCGTAATCGCGTGAAGGTCTACCACACAATATTGGCAATCATAATCGTCTTGCATCTGCTGCCATTGACGTAGAGCACCCAAGTAGTTACCGATACTTAGTTCACCTGAAGGTTGAACACCACTCAATACAATGGGTTTGCTCATTAGAATGATTCCTTTGACTTCTTAATCTAATTAAATGAAAAAAACCGTGCAGTAATAGGTGCACGGTTTACTCAGTGTACTCATTAACGAGTATTTTGGAAGCTCTTTTGTAGCCGTTATGCAGAAACCGCTACAACGTCCAATAATTCTGCCAAACTGTCAGCGACGAAATCTGGATTTGATGCAGAAATAGGTTCACCGTGGTTGTAACCATATGTCAGACCAAATGAGGCGCAACCTGCGTTCTTCGCTGCAAGAATGTCGTTTTTCGAGTCGCCAACCATCAGCATTTCACTAGGTTGGATTTGGTGTTTTTCCATCAGCCAATTCAGTGCGACTGGGTTTGGTTTTTTCTCTGGGAATGCATCACCGCCAAGAACATCAACGAAGTATTTTGCGATGTCGTGCTTTTCCAAAACGTCAGGCACAAACTTTGAAGGTTTGTTGGTCACCAACGCCATAACAAAACCCGCTTTATGCAGCTCTGCTAGTGTCTCTTTTGCCGTTGGGTAAAGGTGACTTAGCTTGTGACCGCTTTGCTCGTAGTAATCATCAAACAATACACGCGCTTTAGCACGAAGCTCTTCACTCAGCTCCGGGTTGATGGTCAGGCTTTGGCTTAGTGAGCGACCAATAAGCACGTCTGCACCGTTACCCACGTAATCACGAACTTGTTCTTCTGAAACCGATGGAAAGCCAAGCGCCTGTACTGCTTGGTCTGCCGCGACAGCTAGATCTGGCACGCTATCAAGCAAAGTACCATCTAGATCGAAGGCGATGAATTTAATGTCTTGTTGAGTCATAACTTCCCTGAGGATTTTTATTTATAAATCGGTGAAAACGACAAAGGATGGCACCCCATCCTTTGTTTTTATCATTATGTCTGATTCTACAGTAACTGTTTGTTTCGTCGTTACTTTGCAGCAATACGCTGACGAACTGCCTCAAACAAACAGATGCCGGATGCCACAGATACGTTCAAGCTTGAAACGCTACCAGCCATTGGGATCTTAATCAAATCGTCGCAGGTTTCACGAGTCAGACGACGCATACCGTCACCTTCAGCCCCCATTACGATAGCAAGAGGTCCAGTCAGTTTGGCTTGGTAGATGTCGTGCGTTGCTTCGCCCGCCGTACCAACAAACCAGATGCCTTTCTCTTGCAATGTACGCATAGTACGAGCCAAGTTAGTCACTCGGATCAATGGTACGACTTCAGCTGCACCACAAGCGACTTTACTTACCGTCGCATTCATTGGCGCAGAACGATCTTTCGGTACGATGATCGCCGCAGCACCTGCCGCATCTGCGTTACGTAAACACGCACCAAGATTGTGTGGATCGGTCACGCCGTCTAACACTAAGAGCAGTGGTGATTCGTGCTTTGCAAGGATGTCATCAATATCGTTCTCATTCAGCTGCTTCGCTGGTTTCACACGAGCGATGATGCCTTGGTGATTTGCACCGCGCGCTTTGTCATCCAAGGTTTTACGTGTCATCTGCTGAATAGAAACACCACAAACCTGAAGATCATTTAGGATTGGCATTAGGCGATCATCTTGACGACCTTTTAAAACGTACGCCTCGATAAAACGCTCTGGTTCGCGCTCCAATACCGCCTTCACTGCGTGAATGCCGTAGATAAATTCGTTACTCATTGTTTAACCTGTTGTTCTGGTCGTATTGCCTGCGCCAACCGAGTTTGAACTAAGTTGGCGCTTCAACCTACTGCGCTTCTTTTTTAGTGCGCTTGGTTTTCTTCGGCTTACTGTGCGGCTTCTTTTTACGTGCTTTTTTCACTTTAGGCTTCTCGTTGCCTTCGGCGTCACCACGTTTTGGGCCATTACGCTTACTCGTTGCGCCCGTTTCTTCTGGGCGTTTAGTTGGCTCTATCGCAGGAACTGCACGAGCCGCGCCACCTTCCTTCGATGAAGAGCGAGTCGCAGCGCGTTTTTTATCTTTCGCTTTGCGTTTTGCTTCCGCTGCGCGTTTCTTCGCAGTCTTACCTTCGCCGCGTAGCTTACGACTTGTTTCGACCAATTCAAAGTCAATTTGCTTATCATCGAGGTTAACAGCCAGTACTTTTACTTTTACTGCATCACCTAAGCGGTAGATGTTACCGAAACTTTCACCAATAAGTCGTTGACCAATCGGGTCAAATTGATAGTAGTCGTTCGCAAGGGTAGAAATATGTACCAAACCATCGATGTGCAAATCCGTTAAACGTACAAAGAAGCCAAAGCTAGTGACATTAGCAATAACACCGTCTAGTTCGTCACCGACGTGGTCTTGCATATATTCACACTTCAGCCAATCCGCAACATCACGTGTTGCATCATCAGCACGGCGCTCTGTCATCGAACATTGTTCGCCGTAAAAATCCATGTCGTCAAACGAGTAATGATAGCCACCTGTTGGTGTCCAGCGATCTTGATTACGACCTTCTTCTTTAGCAATCAGATACTTGATTGCACGGTGAAGTAACAAGTCAGGGTAACGACGAATTGGCGACGTAAAGTGTGCATAGCGTTTCAATGCCAACCCAAAGTGCCCCGCGTTATCTGCGTTGTATACCGCTTGCTTCATTGAGCGTAGCAGCATGGTCTGAATCAACTCTTGATCTTGACGCCCGGAGATTTGACGTGCGAGATCAGCATAGTCCGTTGGTGAAGGCTCTAAACCACCTTTTAGCTCAAGACCAAGTTCACTTAAGAAGTCACGGAAACCTTGCAGGCGTAATTCACCTGGAGATTCGTGGATACGATAAAGCGCGGGCTCTTTCGCTTTTTCTACCAGCGATGCCGAAGCAATGTTGGCTAAAATCATACATTCTTCGATGATCTTATGCGCGTCATTACGAATTACTGGCTCAATGCTTTCGATTTTACGTTCCGCATTGAAAATAAATTTGGTTTCAACGGTTTCAAATTCGATTGCACCGCGTTGATCTCGTGCTTCTTTCAGCACTTTGTACATCTTGTGCAACTCTTCTAGATGAGAAACAAGCGGCTGGTAGCGCTCACGTAGTTCTTCATCCCCTTCTAGAATCGCGCTCACTTTGCTATATGTGAGACGAGCGTGCGAGTTCATCACCGCCTCGTAATGCTTGTAACCAGACAGCTTACCTGTATCGGAAATGGTCATTTCGCACACCATACACAAGCGATCTACTTGCGGGTTAAGCGAACATAGACCGTTCGACAGTACTTCTGGCAACATTGGCACAACTTGCGAAGGGAAATATACTGAGTTACCACGATTGATCGCTTCTTTATCCAACGCAGAGTCAGGACGAACGTAGTAACTGACGTCAGCAATCGCTACCCATAAACGCCAACCACCTTCTTTGTTCTTTTCACAGTAAACGGCATCATCAAAGTCTCGTGCGTCTTCGCCGTCAATGGTCACTAGTGGCAAATCACGTAGATCCACACGACCAACTTTGGCTTCTTCTGGTACTTCTTCGCCTAAGTTTTCGATTTGTTTATCGACGGCTTCTGGCCATTCGTGAGGGATTTGGTGTGTACGAATCGCAATTTGTGTTTCCATACCTGGTGCCATGTTTTCACCAAGGACTTCAACCACTTTACCCATCATGCCGCGTGAGCGTGAGCCACGATCAGTAATTTCAATTACGACTACGTTACCCATGCGTGCACCCGCTTTGTGCTCATTTGGGATCAGGATATCTTGGCTGATACGCGAGTCATCTGGGACAACGTAGGAGTATCCATATTCAAGGAAGAAACGACCGACGATTTGATCATTACGCTCCTCTAGCACACGCACCAAACGTCCTTCACGGCGGCCGCGCTTGCTGTTGTCTGTAGGTTGCACTAAGACAAAATCACCGTGGATGATGTTCTTCATCTGATGGTGCGGTAACAGAATATCATCATCCTTGCCGACGCTGCCTTCTGGACGTACCCAACCATGGCCATCACGATGACCAATCACGTAACCTTTCACCATTTCAAGTTTTTCAGGCAATGCATAGCACTGACGGCGGGTAAACACCAGTTGGCCATCTCGCTCCATCGCACGTAGCCTACGACGCAACCCTTCGTATTGCTCTTCGCCCTCAAGCTTTAGTGCCTCAAACAAGTCGTTACGATTCATTGGAACGCCCGCTTGCTCTAGAAACTCGATGATAAACTCTCGGCTTGGAATTGGATTTTCGTAATTTTTGGATTCACGATCTGCAAAAGGATCGTTTGGAATATTGTCTGACATAGGCACGCCTATCTAGCAAGGAAGGTATATGGCTAGTATATCTGAGTCTCTCGATAAGCTACAGAATTGCTTTGAAAAAAGAATGATCGAGATCGACTCTAGGCATGCAAATGAGTTAAGGACGAGCCAGCAAGATCAAAAGTTCAGAATTGTCACTGAGCAAGGATTCAATCGTGCAGTCATCCAACTCCGCCAGAAAGGCACTTTTTGCTTTCGCCAATTTATCTTTGAGGCGGCAAGCAGGGGTAATATGGCAAAAATCCACACCACAGTTGACTAAATCTAACGGCTCTAAATCGCGCACAACACCACCGACTGTGATTTCAGACGCTGGCTTCATCAGCCGGATACCACCGTTTTTTCCGCGCACGGTATGGACATAACCCAACTGCCCTAACCGATTGATAACTTTAACCATATGGTTGCGCGACACACCAAATAAATCCGTCACTTCGGTAATGCTGGTTAACTCATCTTCCGGCAACGAAGCCAAGAAAATTAAGGTTCTCAACGCATAATCAGTGAAACTAGTTAACTGCATATTCTCTCCCAAAGTGCGACTCAATAACCCGCTGGTGATGCTAAAACCCCAAACTTGAGCTATCGATAAAAGTGTAAATCTTTTCTTGATCGAAAGATACATTTGAGATACAACTTTAAACATGCATTATAAATACAACTTAAAGTAGGAAGCCCTTATGCTCAGCAATCAAACTATCGAGATCGTCAAAGCGACTGCACCACTCATCGCCGAAACAGGACCAAAACTGACCGCGCACTTTTACGAGCGTATGTTTACTCATAACCCTGAGTTGAAAGATATTTTTAACATGAGTAACCAGCGTAACGGCGATCAGCGTGAAGCATTATTCAACGCTATCTGTGCCTATGCTGCCAATATTGAAAATTTGCCAGCTCTGCTTGGCGCAGTAGAGAAAATTGCGCATAAGCACACGAGCTTTTTGATCACAGAAGATCAGTACCAAATCGTTGGTAAGCATTTACTTGCGACAATCGATGAGCTTTTTAATCCAGGTCAAGAAGTGTTGGATGCTTGGGCTGAGGCTTACGGCGTACTTGCGAATGTATTTATTCAGCGCGAAGAACAAATTTACCAACAAAATGAAGCTTTGGAAGGCGGCTGGCGCGGTCTACGCGAATTTGAATTAGTCGATAAAAAGATTGAGAGCGAACACATTTGCAGCTTTGTGCTAAAGCCAACCGATGGTCAAAAAGTGGCGCCGTATAAACCGGGACAATACCTTGGCATCTACATCAACAGTGACCAGTTAGAAAACCAAGAAATTCGCCAATATAGTCTGTCTTCTGCGGTCCAAGAGAACACTTACCGTATCTCGGTAAAACGTGAAGAAGGCGGAAAAGTGTCGAACTACCTGCACGATAGCCTGAACATTGGCGAAAAAGTGCAGCTTGCGGCCCCTGCCGGTGATTTCTTTATGGATGCCGAACCACAAACACCCGTTGTTCTAATATCTGCTGGTGTGGGACTTACTCCAACGCTGTCAATGCTAGAAAGTCTCTCAGCACATCAAGCACCTGTAACTTGGGTTCATGCAACAGAAAATGGCCAACAGCATGCTTTCAAGCAACACGTAAACCAACTCGTTGCAGAAAAAGAAAATATGAACGCGCTCGTTTGGTATAACCAACCAACGACAGAAGACAAACTAGGTGAAGACTTCCACTTCACGGGCTTTGTCAATCTGTATGAAATTGAAGCTGCATTAAAGCAAGATAACGTGCAGGTGTACTTCTGTGGCCCTGTAGGATTTATGCAGCACATAGCGAAACAGCTATTAGAACTTGGCGTACCAGAAGAGCAATTCCATTACGAATGCTTCGGTCCACACAAAGTGGTTTAAGCGCTATCAGCTATCGGGAAAACAACAAAGCCCACGTGACGTGGGCTTTGTTGTATGAAGTTGTTTGCAATATTGAAGCGTTACCAAAAGGTGTCTCGCCGTTTAGCTCGAGCAATAACGTTTTGTGGCATGCGCTGTTCAAGGCCGTTTCTCAATACAGTTATGCGCTTATGCTGCCGCTTATCTGCTGTGACAGAGTTATATAACCAACGATACGCATCTTCGTAATCGAGTGGACTGCCATAATCACGTAAAAGCAACTCGGCCAGATGAATACGCGCGTTTAGGTTTCCCATTGACGCAGCTTCTCGCAAATATGGAATTGCACGTTCTTTATCTTGCTGTACTAAAGTGCCACGCGAATAGTATCGGCCAATCTGCTCTAGTGCAGCAGGTAACCCCTGATGCGCTGCATTTTCGATGTAGTAAAGACCCAGTTCGACATCTTGCTCGACACACACACCCCAAGCCAACATATCTCCGTATAGAAACTCATAAGCGGGTAAGTTAATTCGAGTCGCACGAGCTACGATATCCTCCACCAGCTGGCAGTTATCAGCGCGCACACGTTGTAAGTGCTTATTTTGCTCAATAAGCTTTATCAGCTCTGCTTCGGTATAGATCGGAACTGGTGCCCCCACATCAGCAACATTGGCTTTCACTGTGGTAGCAACCAAGGTCAACAACAGTGAAGCAGCCACTGTTCGTAACTTCATAAACGTACCCTTAAGGTATCTAAGAAACCAAAGATCGGTGAAGGATCTCCTCTGCTTGATAACCTTATCGGCAAAAAACAGCTAAGCTTTAGACAATTTTTGCCTCTGATTTAGGCTCAGCGGCAAAAGCTTGCCATATGAGAGTCACGCTGTTTTTGTTCAGATACAAAAAAGCCGACCAGAAGGTCGGCTTTTGCAATCTTTAACGGCTATCAATTAAGCTTCGAATGGGTGAACTTTGATGATAGTTTCGTTACGGTCAGGACCTGTAGAGATGATGTCTACTGGAACGCCAGTTAGCTCTTCAATACGCTTGATGTAGTCAAGAGCGGCTTGTGGTAGAGCATCTAGTGACTTAGCACCAAATGTGTTCTCAGACCAACCAGGCATTGTTTCGTAGATTGGCGTTGCTTTTTCGAATGCTTCAGCAGCCATCGGAGAAACTTCTAGCACAGAGCCATCTTCCATCTTGTAACCAGTACAGATTTTTAGCTCTTCTAGACCATCTAGTACGTCTAGTTTAGTTAGACAGAAACCAGATACAGAGTTGATTTGGATTGCACGACGCATAGCAACAGCATCGAACCAACCTGTACGACGTAGACGACCAGTTGTCGCACCGAACTCGTGGCCAACTTCACCCAAGTGCTTACCAATTGGATCTTGCTTATCTAAACCGTCGTATAGTTCAGTCGGGAATGGACCAGCACCAACGCGAGTACAGTACGCTTTTGCGATACCCAAGATGTAACCGATGTGACGAGGACCAAAACCAGAACCTGCAGCAACACCACCAGCAGTCGTGTTAGAAGACGTTACGTACGGGTAAGTACCGTGGTCGATATCAAGTAGTGTACCTTGTGCACCTTCGAACATGATCTTGTCGCCGCGCTTACGTGCTGCGTCTAGTTCGTCAGTTACGTCGATAACCATTGACGTTAGTAGTTCAGCGTAGCCTTTCGCTTGCTCAAGTACTTCTTCGTAGCTCACTGGCTCCGCTTTGTAGAAGTTAACTAGTTGGAAGTTATGGAACTCCATGACTTCTTTTAGCTTCTCTGCGAAAGTCGCCATATCGAATAGGTCGCCAACGCGTAGACCGCGACGAGCAACTTTATCTTCGTATGCTGGACCGATACCACGACCAGTAGTACCGATAGCTTTTTTACCGCGAGCGATTTCGCGAGCTTGGTCCATTGCAACGTGGTAAGGAAGAATTAGCGGACATGCTTCAGAAATGAAAAGACGCTCGCGTACTGGAATACCGCGCTCTTCAAGAGGCTTCATTTCTTTAAGTAGAGCTTCAGGTGATAGTACAACACCGTTACCGATAACACATTTTACGTTATCGCGAAGGATACCTGATGGAATTAAGTGAAGAACGGTTTTTTCACCGTCAATTACGAGAGTGTGACCTGCGTTGTGACCGCCTTGGTAGCGTACCACGTATTTTGCATCTTCAGTTAAAAGGTCTACGATTTTACCTTTACCTTCGTCACCCCATTGGGTGCCTAGAACGACTACGTTATTTCCCATCTTTCCAAGTCTGATTGCTAGTTAAAAATGGATTCTAGCACCGAATCACGCTTCTTGCAGTCATTTTTTGTTCACAGAGTTGCTACCAGAATGTCATCTTGCCGCTTTGTTCATTTTGAAATCAGCATATCACTGATAGTATTTAGCTTTCTCTATTCGACTGGAAAGCGCTATGTCTGAATCCATATGGTTGGCGATTGGGCTCGTCTTGATCGTGGAAGGCATTGGGCCACTGATTGCTCCTAACGGTTGGCGGAATATGGTGGCTCAATTAAGTGAACAACCCAACAATCAGCTACGACGCATCGGTGGCTGCCTAGTAGTTGCTGGAGCCGTCATCGCCATCATGATGAGCTAGCACTTAGCATCAGATACAAAAAAGGCTCCCTAAGGAGCCTTTTATTTCAATGAGACGCGGAGATTATTTCTCCATGCTGCCCTTCGACTGGTTCATGTATTGGAAGAACTCACTCTTCGGATCAAGCACCAGAATATCGCTCTTAGAGCTGAAGGACTTCTCATACGCACGTAGCGAGCGTAGGAAGCTAAAGAACTCAGGGTCTTTGTTGTACGCTTCAGCATAAATCTTCGCAGCTTCAGCATCCGCTTCACCTCGTGTCACACGCGCAGTTTTATCAGCTTCAGCTAGAATAGTTGCTACTTCTAGTTCTGCTTGAGCACGAATAACTTCCGCCTTTTCACGACCTTGAGAACGGTGCTTACGAGCAACAGACTCACGCTCCGCACGCATACGACGGTAGATAGACTCACTGATTTCATCAGGCAGGTTGATTTTCTTCATTCGGAAATCAACGACACGAACACCCAAGTCTTTCATTGCGCTTTCACGCGTGTCTTTCAATACTTCAGACATGATTAGGTCGCGTTCACCATCAATCTCAAGCGCCTCACGAGCCGCTTCAGTTGCGACAACATCGGCACTTGCGTCTTCTGGTAGCACATCATCGTTACGTGGACCAGATACGATCTGTTTGATTTCACGAGCACCGATTTCAGAACGAAGCACGTCCGTCACTTTACGCTCAAGTAGTGCCTCTGCCGTTAGCGAGTTACCACCGCCTGTCGCGAGGTAGTAGCGACCAAAATCTTCAATACGCCACTTCACGTAGGTATCAATGATAACGTCTTTTTTCTCAGACGTTACGAAACGGTCTGCACGACCATCCATTGTTTGGATACGTGCATCAAGTTGTTTCACACGGTCAAACAAAGGCATCTTGAAATGCAGACCAGGCTCGTAAATTCGAGTGATGTCGTTATTGTCTTTCAAGACACGACCAAATCGAACCACGATACCGCGCTCACCTTCAGGAATCACAAACAAAGACATCAACATTAATGCCAGTGCGATTACCAGTACAGGGATCATTAACTTACGCATTCTTAGTATCTCCCTTGACGTGAACCTGTTGAACGAGACTGCGTGTTCGAAGTGTCTTCTTGTGTACGATCAGACTCAAGTTGAATTTGATCATAAGTTGAAGATGACTTCGATTTACGTTTGGTATCTGCTTTGCCCTCTTGTCCCGCCAACTTATCGATTGGAAGGTAAAGAAGATTGCCGCTTGATTCCGAGTCAATCAACACTTTCGAAGTGCTTGAGTACACCTCTTCCATTGCGTCAATGTACAGACGATCACGCGTTACACCAGGCGCTGCTTGGTATTCTGGTAGTAGTTTTTCGAACTGTGCTACCTGACCAAGAGCCTCGTTAGTGACACGCTCATTGTAACCTTGTGCTTCTTTCTTCAAACGCTCTGCACGACCCGTTGCCTTAGGCAAGATTTCGTTCTTGTATGCTTCAGCTTCACGAATGAAACGCTCTTCATCCTCACGTGCTGCGATTGCATCATCAAACGCATCTTTCACTTGCTCTGGTGGACGAGCAGACTGGAAGTTCACATCAACAAGTACCAGACCCATATCATAGCTATCAATGATTTGGTTCAGTGTTTCTTGCGTAGTTTGACGAATTTGCTGACGACCACTGGTTAGAATGCTATCCATCAATGAGTCACCAATTACTGCACGTAGTGCAGAATCCGTTGCTTGACGCAAGCTGTCGTCTGCATTGGTTACACGGTACAAGTATTTGTATGGGTCAGTCACTCGGTACTGAACATCCATCGCAACTGTTACAACGTTTTCATCTTTGGTCAGCATTAGACCAGATGCACGTAGTGAACGAATCGCTTGTACGTTTACCGCTTCGTACTCATCAATAAAGCGAGGACGCCAGTTAAGACCTGGGTCTACGATACGATCGTATTTACCTAAACGCAGTACAACACCACGCTCTGCTTCACCGATGGTGTAAAAACCAGCGAAGAACCAAACTGCAACAGCAATCAGAGCAATCACGCCAAAGCCAATTGCACTACCACCACCGCCGCCGATTGGAGAACCACCGCCGCCTTTTTTACCAAACTTGCCGCCCAGCTTTTGACTCAGTTTGTTGAACACTTCATCTAAATCTGGCGGACCTTGATCTCGGCCACCAGGACGCTGGCCACCACGATTATTATTACCCCAAGGGTCATTATCGCGGCCATTGTTGCCGTTGTTATTTCCAGGCTCATTCCACGCCATTAGAAAGCTCCATCATTTGATATGACGTTATACTGTAGCAGTCCTTTAAGTGACTATAAAGCCAGTCAAAACTGCCCCTTCTCTTTTTTCAAGTCTAGACCAATCTACTTGCTGCATTCGAATATCGATCAACAAGTTACCATCCTGGTCATATTCCTCACGTTGAATACACTTCATTTGGAAGAAGGTACTACGGAATCGTCCTTGATACTGTGGAGGAATTCGCAACTGATGCTCGACCATTTGTGACGCCAGACGTTCCGTCAGCGCCTCAAACAGGACATCAATGCCCAACCCATCCATTGCTGAAACCCAAACTGCACGAGGTACGCCTTCCTCGTCTCGTTCTATACGTGGTTTCTGCGAATCTAGATTGTCGATTTTGTTCATGACAACCAGAGTCGGCACTTCATGCGCGTCGATCTCTTCTAGTACTTCATGAACAGCTTGAATATTCTCACGAAAACGCTCATCACTGGCATCAACAACATGTAACAAAATGTCAGCTTCTTGCGTTTCCTGCAAGGTTGCCTTGAAGGCCGCAACCAAGTCGTGTGGCAAATGTCGAATAAAACCAACCGTGTCTGCCAAGATGGCAGGACCAACATCTGCTAACTCTATCTTACGTAAAGTCGGGTCCAAAGTAGCAAATAATTGATCAGCCGCGTACACGCCAGCTTCTGTAATACGGTTGAAGAGTGTCGACTTACCCGCGTTGGTGTAACCCACAAGTGAAACCGTTGGGATTTCAGCTCGATTTCGGGCGCGGCGCCCTTGTTCACGCTGCTTCGCTACTTTGTCTAAGCGTCGCAGGATGGCTTTGATTCTGTCACGCAATAAGCGACGGTCGGTTTCCAGCTGGGTTTCACCCGGGCCACGTAAACCGATACCACCTTTCTGCCTTTCAAGGTGCGTCCAACCACGAATCAAACGAGTAGAGATATGACGAAGTTGAGCCAGCTCTACCTGTAGCTTACCTTCGTGTGTTCGAGCTCGTTGAGCAAAGATATCGAGAATAAGACCAGTGCGGTCGAGAACTCGACATTGGCACAGTGCTTCGAGGTTACGTTCTTGGGCAGGAGAGAGGGCGTGATTAAAAATCACAATTTCGGCACCCGTTGATTGTACCGCTGTAGCAATCTCTTGGGCCTTACCCTCTCCGACATAGTATTTCGGGTGTGGGGATTGACGACTACCAGTTACTACTTGTAGCGCCTCTACCCCAGCAGAAGAAACCAGCATTTCGAACTCAGCCAGATCTTCCCATTCACCTTCTTGCGTGAAGTTGATATGAACAAGTACGGCTCGCTCACCGGATTCATAACGGTCAAACAAGCAATCAACTCCTTATTTTAAAAATACTCGATGAAGAATTAATCTTCTGATTTCTCTTGTGGACGCTCACCTTGTGGACGTTCACCGCTGTGATGGCTCACTGGACGAGCCGGCACAACTGTTGAGATCGCGTGCTTGTACACCATTTGGTTAACAGTATTCTTCAGCAGGATCACAAATTGATCGAATGATTCGATCTGACCTTGTAGTTTAATACCATTCACAAGGTAGATAGATACCGGGATACGCTCACGACGTAGCGCGTTTAGAAATGGGTCTTGTAGAGATTGCCCCTTAGCCATTTTTATTTTCCTTATTTAATTTGTAGTTGTAATTATTTAGCTAGTGGTGCAATGCAAAAGATACGGCTTTTGCATCTGAGCTAAACGAATCAAAAATGCACTCTAAGTAATTAGCAGCATAGTATAAAAACCGCCAACAACAGATCCTTTGAGAGTGCGTTCACGCAAAAACGATCACATTATACACAGCTATGTCAATCAGATGCTATTGCTTCCGACATCGTTTCTAATGCCTGTTCAATGTTCTCGCTATCCAACCAAGTTAAATCATCCCAGCTGCGTAACCAGGTGATTTGACGCTTGGCCAATTGACGAGTCGCGCATACGCCACGAAATACCGCTTCGTCACGTGTACACTCCCCATCTAAATACTCCCACATCTGTCGGTAACCGACGCATCGTATGGAAGGAAGATCGGGGTGAAGATCTTTTCGCGAATGTAACGCTTTCATTTCTTCTTCAAAGCCCGCTTCCATCATCTTCTCGAAACGGAGTTCAATCCGACGGTGAAGTTCTGCCCTATCCTTGGGAGCTATTGCAAACTGCTTGACTCGGTATGGTAGGCTTTCACCTTTCGTTTGAGTCAATTCAGTCAAAGTTTTACCTGAAATGCGAAATACTTCCAATGCCCGAGATAAACGTTGGGGATCATTGGGATGGATTCTCGCGGCTGACACAGGATCAACCTCTTTGAGTTCATCGTGCAACACTGACCAACCTTTAGTCAATGCCTCTTGTTCAATTTGCTGACGAATTTCAGGATTTGCAGCAGGAAGTGGTGATAAACCTTCAAGTAACGCCTTGTAATACAGCATTGTTCCACCCACAAGAAGTGGAATTTTTCCTTCTGCAACAATATCATCCATCGCTTTCAATGCATCTCGACGAAAGTCGGCAACAGAGTAAGATTCACTTGGATCCAAAATATCTATCAAGCGATGAGGCGCCAAACTTAACTCTTTTTCATCCGGTTTCGCCGTACCGATATCCATCCCTTTGTAGATCAAAGCAGAATCAACACTGATGATCTCAATCGGAAATTTTTGACGAAGACGAATCGCCAGCTCAGTTTTGCCTGATGCAGTTGGCCCCATTAAAAATAGCGCCAAAGGTAGTTTATCTGTCATGGTTTTAATTTGGCTATCGTGGCAGAGAAATCAACAGCGGATACGAATTTTGTATCTTCTAATGGCAATTGACCATGTCTTAGCTGTTCAAGTTCCGCAATAATTTGAATGGCTTCAGAAAAAGTATAGTGACTCTTCACTGTCGTGACCTGTAATGCGAGCCAATCTATCAACTCAGACAGCATCTGAGCCGCTGCTATACCTTCGTTCACACAAGATTGCGCGTAAGATAACAGATCTGGTACTAAATTTTGTAAGTTTTGTTGACGCAGCGGAGCTGGGACGCCCATCACCATTAAGGCGTGCTCGTTTCTCGCTTTCAATTGAATACCAAGCAATGCCAAATCTTGTTGATAATCTTGGGCCAGTCTCACTAATTCGGCCTCTAACTTAATAGATAGAGGAACAAGCAGAGGTTGTGCCTTGAGTGCACCATCGCTTGGAGAAAGCTGGCCTTTTACACGATAAAATTCTGCTCTAGGTAACGAGACTAACGCCGCCCCACTGTCACTGCTCATCAAAACAAATTGTTCATCGACCACCATCAGCGCTTTGCCTAATGCAGTAATCGATGGCATTGATGTGTGCGAAGTTATCGTTTGGGGCGCTATTGGAGTGACTGCCTGAGCCTCAAACTCTGGCGTTTTCAACAGCTCGTGATAAGCGCGTACTTCTTGTTTAGTTGGCGCTGGTTCTACGTGGCGCTCTTTACTGTGACTTGGCTTTGGTGCGGGTTTGGATTCCACCCAATCATTACGTTTGAATGACTCCACTACGCGCGCCTCTCGCACGGAGGTTTCACTAGGACCGCTATTACGAGGCTTCACTTCATAATCACTGCGTCCAGGATAAGCCGGTGTACTATCTATCGCTTGATAAACCCGCTCTGGTACTGGTGAAGATGCTGGCTCTTGTACTTTTTCAGGCTCTGGCGAATGCTCAATCTCTTCGGACTCAGTCGGTTCCACGCGATGAAATGCCGATTCATTCACCTGTGGTTTATCAATCACGGCGCTTTGTGAAAGTGCATCCGTCAAAGCTTGATAGATGAAATCATGCACCAAACGAGCTTGGTGGAAACGCACTTCATGCTTAGCAGGGTGAACATTCACATCTACTTGGTGCGGATCTAGCTCAATAAAGAGCACATACGCAGCAAACTGATCTGGCTTTAAGCTCATTTCATAACTTTGACGAATCGCGTGATTGATTAATTTGTCACGCATCATTCGGCCATTCACATAGCAATATTGTAAATCGCTTTGCTGCCTTGCTCCCTCTGGTGTGGTAATCCACCCATGTAACTTTAACCCTTGATGCTCAAGCTCGATTCTGAGCATATGCCGCACAAACGCATTACCGCAGACAGCAGCAATACGCTTTTCGGTTTGAAGCTGATTTTTCGCCGCGCGATATTGACGGATGATCTTGCCGTTATGACGCACATTGATGGTGACATCAAAGCGGCTTAACGCAATGCGTTTCAATAACTCATCAATATGAGCAAATTCGGTTTTCTCCGTACGAAGAAACTTGCGACGCGCTGGAGTATTAAAAAATAAGTCCAACACCTCAACGGTAGTGCCAATCGGGTGCGCTGCTGGCTTAAGCTTCACCTGCATATCACGCCCTTCGGAGTAGGCACTCCAGGCTTCTTCTTGTGCCGCAGGACGCGACGTGAGCGTCAAACGCGAGACTGAGCTAATACTGGCTAACGCTTCACCGCGAAAACCTAGACTCATAATGGCTTCGAGATCATCTAAGGTATGTATCTTAGATGTCGCATGACGACTGAGCGCTAAGCCGAGTTCATCTTTCGCGATACCTTTTCCGTTATCACGAACACGAATCAGCTTTGCGCCTCCTTTCTCGATATCGATATCGATTCGAGTTGCGCCAGAATCAAGACTATTTTCAACCAGCTCTTTAATCACAGAAGCAGGTCTTTCGACCACTTCCCCTGCGGCGATTTGGTTTGCAAGTCTGGCTGGCAAAATTTTAATCGTCATAATGAGTTAGAAGCTCACCTACTTGTTTGGAATGATCAGGACTTGCCCAACCGCTAGCTGATCAGAGCGTAAGTTATTCGCTTTACGAATGCTCGATACGCTAACGCCGTATTTGGACGCTATTTTGCCAAGGAACTCACCCCGAGAAACCTTGTGCTTACGAATCGGTTTATCTTTTACCGCGACCGTTATCTTCAACTTTTGCCCTACCCACAAGGTATCTGACTTCAAGTTATTCTCTCGGCGGATATCTGAAACCTTCACTTTATAGTGATTCGCAATCTTACCTAAGAACTCACCAGACTTAACCTTGTGCGTAATGGTTTCTGTCTCAACAGTAATCGGTTTACTTGGCACTTTAATCGTACCAGCAGAAGGAATGTTGAGCTTCTGACCAATTGCCAAGCCTGTCGACTTCAAGTTGTTTGCCGACATCAGCGCTTTAGAGCTAAGCCCATATTTGTTCGCGATCACCGATAATGACTCGCCACGCTTTACAATATGTACCATTGGCTTCGCTGAAGGCGAGAACACCGTACCCTCTGGTGGGTTATCTTTTAAGTACTTGACGACCGCCTTAGTGATAGCCTGAGCTAACTTATCTTGGTGCGCTCGTTGAAACAGTAAACGCTCTTCTGTTGGGTTAGAAATAAAGCCCGTTTCCACTAGCACAGACGGAATCTGTGGAGAGCGTAAAACCGCAAGGCTGGTGTTGATCGGTTTGGTGTTATGCAGGTGCGCAACACGTCCCATCTCACCTAGGATTTCTGTTGCCAACTTATAGCCTTCTTTTTGTGAATGACTAAACTGCAAGTCCAACAAAGTTTGGTTCACGTTACGATCTTTTGTCTTCGTGAAGAACGCATTACCCGAGCCGCCCAATAACTCAGACTGTTTCTCATGGTTCTCGACCCAACGAGCAATTTCGGTATTTGCACGACGAGTATTTAGTACGAAGACCGATCCACCGCGAGGCTTCGGTGAAGTAAACGCATCTGCGTGAATGGAAATCAGCAAGTGCGCATCATTTTCACGAGCAATCGCGACACGACGGTTTAAGTTTACAAAATAATCTCCCGTACGAGTCATGCGCGTTTTAATACCAGGAGTCGCATCGAGCTGAGCAGCAATTTTTCTTGAGATACTCAATACCGCATCTTTCTCGTACTTACGACGTGAAGGGCCAATAGAGCCAGGGTCTTCCCCACCGTGACCAGGATCGATAACAATTAACACTTCTTGAGCTCGTTGAACTGAACTCATGTCTTTGCTGGCCGCCGCTGGCTTACTCGGTTTAGAGGTCGATGCCTTCTTACCGTGCGGTAAATCAATCACCAAGCGGTGACCATACTGCCCACCTGGTGTTGGGCTTAATTTAAATAATTCCGCTTGAACGCTCTTTTTTAGTTCAAACACCAAACGATAAGTGCCCTTCTCTGGAGGCGAGCTTTTTCGTACCAGTTTTAAAACAGGGCTATCCGTAACAGTAACAGGCAGTTTGGCCTGCATCGTCGTGCTTTTTAAATCCACGACAAGGCGATCCGGCCCTGATAAAGAGAAATAGGAATAGTCAGCTTCCGAGCCTAAATCGATGACAACACGTGTTTCATCAGGTGAAGGCCAAACTCGAAAACTCTTAACGACGTTAGCAAATGCTAAATTGGGGATGAGAAGGAGAAAAGTGGCGACAAACGTCGCCACTACTCTAAAATTTGAAAAACTCAACATAGCTCCAATCGACTGAGTAACTGCACACCATAATCATTATTAGCTGTTAGTTCGGCTACACGTTGCTCACCTTGGTAGCGAATGTTTACATCAAGATCCGGTTGTGGCAGTAAGCCATGCCCTTTTTCAGGCCATTCAACCAAGCAAATCGCATCGTCTGTGAAATAGTCTCGAATCCCCATAAACTCAAGCTCTTCAGGATCCGCAAGACGATAAAGGTCGAAGTGATATACTTGCCACTGATCCAACTGGTACGGTTCGACTAGAGTATAAGTTGGACTTTTCACGTTACCTTGATGACCAAGAGCACGGACAAAACCACGACTAAAGGTTGTTTTACCTGCACCCAAATCACCATGCAGATAAATTGTGGTTTGCTGGGAACAAAGCTGAGCCAAAGCGGTGCCTAGTGCAACCGTTTCATGCTCATCTTTTAAATTGAATTGTTTCGTGCTCATTGATGCTTCTCTAACTAATGATCGTTGACTATATAAAAATCAAAAGAACAGGAATAGTAAACCGTGTTGGTTTTGAGAGACAAGCTTTCAAATGTCATATGTGCGAAAAAAGTATCCAATAAACGGTATCTTAATCATCTTAGTATCGACCTAGATTTAGAATATATGCAAATGACTTCAATAAGCAGTATTCACAACATCAAAAACGTACCTAACTGGGTAGCACCAAAGCCAGAGATCCGTTAAGATCCGCCCCCCTTTATTCCGGTGGTTAACATGAACTACGAACAACTCGCACAACAAATCAAAGTTTGGGGAAAAGAACTCGGCTTCCAAAAAGTTGGGATCTGCGACGTTGATCTGAGTGAACATGAAGCAGCACTACAAAAATGGCTTGATGCAGGCTATCACGGCTCAATGGATTGGATGGCTCGTCACGGTATGATGCGTGCTAGACCCCATGAGCTACTCCCGGGAACCGTTCGTGTTATCAGCGTCCGGATGGACTATCTGCCACCAGAGGCTCAATTCGCTTCGAACCTCGCGAATAAAAGTCATGCCTATATTAGCCGCTACGCACTAGGGCGCGATTATCACAAGCTCGTCAGAAAGCAGCTAAATAAGCTCGGCAAACTTATTGAACAAGAGGTTGGTCAATATGGTTACCGACCTTTCGTTGATTCCGCACCAATATTAGAGCGACCTCTCGCCCAAAAAGCGGGCTTAGGTTGGACCGGGAAACATTCCCTGATTTTAGATCAAGACTGTGGATCGTGGTTCTTTTTAGGTGAACTACTTATCGACTTACCACTACCCGTAGATGAGCCAAGCGTTGATCAGTGCGGTAAATGCAAAGCATGCATTACATCATGCCCAACACAAGCCATCGTTGAAGACAAAGTTGTCGATGCCAGGCGTTGTATCTCTTATCTCACCATCGAGTTCGATGGCGTGATTCCTGAAGAGTTTCGAAAGCCAATGGGTAACCGCATTTATGGTTGTGACGACTGTCAATTGGTTTGCCCATGGAACCGCTACGCCGACATAACGGAGCAAGATGATTTCCACCGTCGTGACAGTTTCAAAAACCCTGACCTCGTCGACATGTTTAACTGGGATGAAGCGACTTTTCTAAAAAATATGGAAGGCTCCGCTATCCGTCGTATTGGTCATATACAGTGGCTACGTAACATCGCTGTCGCACTTGGTAATGCAGAATATAGTCAGCGAATCATAGATGCGCTGGAAAGTCGGCAAGGTGAAAATAAATTACTTGATGAGCACATTAAATGGGCTTTGACAGAGCAACTGAATCAACTCCCCACTGAGAGTAATTCATCTATAGAGACGAAAAAGCAACGCTTAATAAGGATAGTCGAGAAGGGACTGCCGAGAGACGCATAGAGCGTAGTCTATATGCAAGAGATTGAAAGTACTTTTGCATGTTCAATTCATGACCTTGTTCTCAATTTTGTAATGTGGAAAAAAATTTGAGATTCAAGAAAAACAAGCTAGCAGAAAAAAGTTAAACACAGCTCGGAGAAATGACTAGGATCAAAAAAATACCAGTTAATGATCGTATTTTAACGTACTCGATCCGACAAAAAACTTATTTTTTCTTTATATAACAAAGATTTAATTGATATTTCTTTGTTGTTTCAACTTCACTTTAGAGAAAAGATCTTTCTTCCCCATCATAAAAAGTCAAGCTAAAAACACTTTATCAACCAACTTATCCACAGAACGACGTATGTGGATAACTCTGTTAATTAAAGTAGATAAAACACGCGAAGCCTCATCATACTTGTACGTCAGCCGATTCATATCGTGTTTTAAACACAAACGAAATCGTCCGACATCATATGATGCGGATAAAAGTTTAGCTTTTGGGGATTCATGCTTCGCAGCATTATGAAAAGAGCGATGTGATTGGTTGCGAGAAGCAGGCGTTGAATCAAGCGGCGCATCCGTAGACGACTTAACAATTGTATACTAAATAAGTACTCAATCTATCGTCTTGTATTTGGTTGCGGGGGCCGGATTTGAACCGACGACCTTCGGGTTATGAGCCCGACGAGCTACCAAGCTGCTCCACCCCGC
>NZ_JAWOUS010000024.1:0-48991 GCF_033339495.1 Vibrio sp. 2134-1 | reverse complement strand
GGACGGATTCGAACCATCGAAGGCAGTGCCGGCAGATTTACAGTCTGCTCCCTTTGGCCACTCGGGAACCCCTCCAGAGGATTTTTATACTTAGTAAGATGTTTTCCCAACTCATCTCCCAAGTGCGGAGCGAATCATAGCAAACTCGCTCAGGCTGTAAAGCGTTTTTCTTACGTTTTTACGTTGAATGCTGTCTTTTTGGGCAAAGATGGTAGAAAGTCAGCGTTTTGTTTGTCCTTTGAACAGAAGAGAAGCGCGCTTTTTACTTGAATTTACACTACTTGACGTTAAACACCGTATCTACTGATAAACTGTAAGCAGTTTAATGACATAAGTTTATTCGTTTAGAAGTCAATATCATGAGCATGAAAGCCACGTTATCGTTATCTGTTTTAACGCTTTCTATATTACTGAGTTCTCCATCGGTTTGCGCTGCGATGCGAGGAGGCTCAGCGGTTACTGTTGTGACTGAACAAGTAGAAACGCACGAGATCAATCAATCCTTAACTCTTATCGGCAAATTAAAGGCAGCGGAGTCTGTGGTTGTCGCATCGGAAGTCGCCGGCAAAGTGAATCAAATCGCTGTTAAAGCGAATCAAAATGTCCAGCAAGACCAGTTATTAATTAAGTTAGATGACGATAAGGCTCAAGCCGCTTTGATTGAGGCAAAGGCGTATCTAAAAGATGAACAGCGTAAGTTAAAAGAGTTCCAACGTTTGGTTAAGCGGAATGCGATTACTCAAACTGAAATCGATGCACAAAAAGCCAGTGTTGAAATAGCACAAGCGAGGCTAGATGCTGCTCAAGCCAATTTAGCTGATCTCCATATTACTGCTCCATTTTCTGGCACTGTTGGTTTTATCGATTTTAGCCGCGGCAAAATGGTCAGTGCGGGTACTGAACTTTTGACGTTGGATGATCTTTCCGTCATGGAACTGGATTTGCAAGTACCGGAGCGCTATTTATCGATGCTTTCTATTGGTATGGAAGTCATCGCTAAAACCAGTGCATGGGGTAGCCAGATCTTTACTGGTCAAGTCACAGGTATTGATACGCGTATCAGCGCCGAAACACTGAATCTTCGCGTGCGTATTGAGTTTGATAACCCAGAAAATCAATTGAAGCCGGGCATGTTGATGAACGCTTCACTAGCATTTCCTGCTATTAAGGCGCCAATCATTCCTGTTCAAGCGCTTGAATACTCCGGAACTAAACGTTTTGTATATGTAATTGATGAAAACAACAAAGCTACTCGTCGAGAAGTGTCGCTAGGTGCTCGTGTTAGTAACGAGGTGGTGATCGAATCTGGTGTTGAGATTGGTGACAAGATTGTGGTTCAAGGCATTGTTAACATGCGTGATGGTGTCGAAGTGAAAGAAATTGTCGCGCCACTAAAAGCGAACACCACGGATGTGACACGCAATGACAGTGAATCGGATGAGGAAGAAAACTAATGTTACTGTCCGACGTTTCAGTTAAACGCCCTGTCGCGGCGTTGGTTCTGAGCATGCTGTTGTGTGTGTTTGGCTTTGTGTCATTCACCAAATTAGCCGTTCGTGAAATGCCTGATATAGAAAGCCCAGTCGTTTCTATCAGTACGCGTTATGAGGGTGCATCGGCGACTATTATTGAAAGCCAAATTACCTCCGTTTTGGAAGACCAGCTTTCTGGGATCAGTGGAGTTGATGAAATTAGCTCCACTACTCGTAACAGCATGTCGCGTATCACGATCACGTTTGAGTTAGGTTACGATCTCAATACAGGTGTAAGCGACGTGCGGGATGCCGTGGCTCGTGCTCAGCGCTCGCTACCTGATGAAGCGGATGACCCTATTGTTTATAAGAACAATGGCTCGGGAGAGGCGTCGCTCTACATCAATCTCAGTTCTGCAGAGATGGACCGTACTCAATTAACGGATTATGCCGAACGTGTATTGATGGACCGCTTTAGCCTGATCTCTGGGGTTAGCTCCATTGATCTCTCCGGTGGTTTGTACAAGGTAATGTACGTGAAGCTTAAGCCTGAACTAATGGCTGGACGTTCAGTTACAGCTTCGGACATTACATCAGCTTTGCGAAGTGAGAACCTAGAAAGCCCAGGTGGTGAAGTTCGTAACGACTCAACGGTAATGTCCGTGCGTACGGCTCGTACTTATAACACGCCTGAAGATTTTCAATATCTTGTCATTAAACGCGCAAGCGACAATACACCTATCTATTTAAAAGATGTAGCAGATGTCTTCATTGGTGCAGAAAACGAAAACTCAACCTTCAAAAGCGATGGTGTAGTAAACATCAGTCTTGGTGTGGTACCGCAGTCAGACGCAAACCCGTTAGAGGTTGCTAAGCTGGTTCGTTTTGAAGTCGATAACATCCAGAAGTTCTTACCAGAAGGTACACGTCTTGCGATAGATTACGACGCGACAGTATTTATCGAGCGTTCAATCGAAGAGGTGTACAGCACGCTATTTATCACGGGCGGCTTGGTGATTTTGGTGTTGTACATTTTCATCGGCCAAGCTCGTGCAACCTTAATTCCTGCGGTTACGGTACCTGTTTCTCTGATTTCTTCGTTTATTGCCGCGTACTACTTTGGGTTTTCTATCAACTTGATCACCTTGATGGCGTTGATATTATCGATTGGTTTGGTGGTGGATGACGCAATTGTGGTTGTAGAGAATATCTTCCACCATATTGAACGCGGTGAATCGCCATTACTCGCCGCATATAAAGGCACAAGAGAGGTTGGTTTTGCTGTTATAGCAACAACATTAGTGCTGGTGATGGTGTTCTTACCGATCTCCTTTATGGATGGCATGGTAGGTCTACTATTTACAGAGTTTTCTGTATTGCTGGCTATGTCGGTCATATTCTCCTCTTTGATTGCCCTGACGCTGACTCCTGTATTAGGTAGTCAGATTTTGAAAGCGAATGTAAAACCAAATCGATTCAATGAAGCGGTTGATCGCTTGTTTAGCAAGCTTGAGAGTGGCTATCGCGCATTATTGAAAGGCGCATTGAAAGTACGTTGGGCTGCTCCGCTGGTGATTCTAGCTTGTTTGGGCGGTAGCTATTTCTTGATGAATCAGGTACCGGCCCAGCTGACCCCACAAGAAGATCGCGGTGTGATATTTGCGTTTGTGCGCGGTGCAGATGCTACGTCATACAATCGTATGTCAGCCAATATGGATATTGTCGAAGACCGATTGATGCCATTACTAGGGCAAGGTTATCTGAAGTCATTCAGCATCCAAACGCCAGCGTTTGGTGGCCAGGCAGGAGACCAGACAGGCTTTGTGATCATGATTCTAGAAGATTGGAACGAACGTGATATCACGGCTCAGCAAGCCCTTAACAAAGTACGGAAAGAATTGGCAGGTATCCCAGATGTTCGAGTGTTCCCATTTATGCCAGGTTTCCAAGGTGGTTCGAGTGAGCCAGTTCAGTTCGTATTAGGCGGCTCTGATTACGATGAGCTCGTTGTTTGGGCTGAAATGCTAAAGAACAAAGCAGAAGAATCACCAATGATGGAAGGAGCAGAGATAGATTACTCGGAAAAAACGCCTGAGTTATTGGTTACAGTTGACCGACAGCGTGCCGCAGAGCTAGGAGTCAGTGTTAAAGACATTTCTGACACCCTAGAAATCATGCTCGGTGGTAAAAGCGAAACGACTTATGTTGAGCGTGGCGAAGAGTACGATGTGTATCTTCGCGGTGATGAAAATAGCTTTAATAATGCTGCAGATTTAAGTCAGATTTATCTGCGCACGAATAGCGGTCAGCTAGTGACGTTAGATGCGGTCACAAAAATTGAAGAAGTGGCGGCCTCTATTCGTCTTTCTCACTACAACAAACAGAAGTCCATCACTATTACTGCCAACCTGTCGGAAGGTTATACATTAGGAGATGCGCTGAATTACCTAGACCAGGAAGCCATCGACAACTTACCGGGTGACATTTCGGTGAGTTATTCGGGGGAGTCGAAAGACTTTAAAGAGAACCAAGCGAGTGTTGCTGTTGTGTTTGCATTGGCACTGCTAGTGGCGTATCTCGTGTTGGCGGCTCAGTTTGAAAGCTTCGTAAACCCGTTAGTGGTCATGTTTACGGTGCCGATGGGTGTCTTTGGTGGCTTTCTTGGTTTGGTTATTATGGGCCAAGGTATGAACATTTATAGTCAGATCGGCATGATCATGTTGATTGGTATGGTGACGAAAAACGGTATTTTGATCGTAGAATTTGCCAATCAGCTACGTGATCGTGGCGTTGGGTTTGAAAAAGCGATCATTGATGCTGCCGCGCGACGTCTACGTCCAATCTTGATGACTGCGTTTACCACACTTGCTGGCGCAATTCCGTTGATCGTATCGACAGGGGCGGGTTATGAGAGCCGTATTGCCGTGGGTACGGTTATCTTTTTCGGGATGGGGTTTGCGACATTGGTGACCTTGTTTGTTATCCCGGCAATGTACCGATTGATTTCGGCGAAAACACAAGCACCAGGTCATGTAGAAGCAGAGTTAAACAAAGCAATTAGCCATGATACGAAGGGCCGTGTTGCCCACCCCTAGCAGTAGCACGTAAAGCTTTGATTGAAAACGCCGGGCAATTTTTGTTCGGTGTTTTTTTATATAGATAGTGATTACTTATAGATTTAATGATTATTTTTGTTTATTATTTCGCCACTTCTTCGAGGGGCACAGGACTCGCTCATCGTTTTGACTGAATGTTGGGTCTTGTTAGGTTTAATGCTAGGAAAGCAGCCTATGCCTATTATTATTGAGGTGTTTCCTTGAAAAAAGTACGTGGTAGTTACATGGTCGAAATGGTTTTAGTTGCAGGTGTTATGGCGTTGCTAGCAACTACCGCACTTCCAACGTTGACGAATGCATTAAAAGATCGTCAAGATGGTATTTTGCATTCTCTCGATGCTGGTCAACCAAGCAACCATGTGAACAAAGAGGCAACAGAAACGTTCTCTGTTCAGTAAATGACGACATACTATAGAATCTAAAAGAAGCCGAGGCAAAACTCTCGGCTTCTTTGTTTTTCAATTATGGAAACTTGGTGCTATCTAATGTTAGAAGCGTTTCCCTAGGCTGATTTGTACACCTTCGTAGCTGTCGTAAAAATCTTCAAAACCCATATCTGCGACATTATAAATGTACTCTGCGCGTAACCAGATATCTGTACTCATATCCCAATGGACGCCAGCACCGATGTTGAATAGTGCGCCTGAGTCATCTGTGACTTTTTGTTCGTTTGGTACGTACATTTCGGCTTGAGTGCCAAGCGCAGTTACGCGACCAAACAGTGACAGCGGCGTATCGCCTAAGTTATCACTTGTTACAACAGCAGACATACCTGCTTGGTAATAGTGAAGATCTAAGTCAGTTTTTAGAGCATCGTTCTTAAGTTCATTTTGTGAATAGCGCAGAACCCCTTCAAACGCGAGGTATTGGTTTACATGGTAACCCCAGCCAACTGTGATATGTGGTGTTGACCACTCATTGTCTCTATCCGAGCCGAAGTACGGTGTATCAAAACCAACGTTACCAGTACCCAGATAAAAATAAGATTGATGAGCTTGTTCTTGAGCAGCTAAAGTTGGCACGCTAATGGTCAAGGCAGACAATAATAGAATGGAGTTTTTCATAACTAGACGATAACCTTGGTAAAAGACCGTTGTAATGATTTGTTTAAATGTTAATTTAATCAATAGGATGGATGGTAATTATCATATCAGCTTTTATCAAAGGTAGTGATTTTAGAATGGGAATTGTTGCGCTAAAGCATACTTCTTACTCATGACTACCGACTAACTAGATATGGTGACGAAAGCTAGTTAAATAAGAGAGAAGGAAAGGAAAGTGGCTGAATTCAAATACAAAAACTTGACTCAAGAAGAACAAGATAAGTTAGACGCGGCGACATTTCGCCGTTTATTGGCGCATTTAGATGCCAACAAAGACGTACAAAACATCGACCTGATGATCCTTGCGGGCTTCTGTCGCAACTGCTTTAGTAAATGGTATAAATCTGAGGCTGAAAATCTCGGTTTGGATTTAGATATTGATGACGCTCGCGAACGTGTTTACGGCATGACTTACGATGAGTGGAAACAAAATCATCAACCAGCGGCAACGCCAGAACAATTGGCTGCGTTTGAAGCGCGCCAGAAAAAGTAAAACCCAGCGATAAAAACAGCCCGCATGAAGTTGGGCTGCTTTTTAAAGTCCAGTTTGCACGTTAAGCGTTAGTTGAGCCGCAACAAGCTGGCTCAACGCAACCTTTTGTTTGAATGACTTCGAGTTGAGCTAAGTAAGGTTGAATATCGCCGATGTTCTCTTTTACCCATGTTAAGTCATAATACGTATCTAGGTAACGCTCTCCAGAATCACATAGAAGCGTCACGATAGAACCCTTCTCACCGCGTTGTTTCATCTCACAAGCCAATTGCAGCACACCGTAAAGATTGGTGCCTGTTGATGCGCCGACTTTACGCCCAATCAGCTGAGATACCCAATGGGCAGTTGCCACACTGGCTGCGTCTGGAATTTTGCGCATTTCATCAATGACACCAGCAATAAAGCTTGGTTCGACACGTGGTCGCCCGATACCTTCAATTTTGCTGCCAGTATCACCTTTCAATGAGTGATTTCCTGACTGGAAAGCGTCGTAAAACACTGAGTTTTCAGGGTCTACCACGCAAAGCTTGGTGTCGTATTTTTGGTAACGAATAAAACGGCCAATGGTTGCTGATGTGCCGCCTGTTCCAGGGCTCATCACTACCCAACTAGGAATCGGGTGATCTTCTAACTCCATTTGGCTAAAGATAGAGTTCGCGATGTTGTTGTTACCGCGCCAGTCAGTAGCACGTTCAGCATAAGTAAACTGGTCCATGTAGTGACCATTTAGCTCTTGAGCCAAGCGTCGAGACTCGTCATAAATCTGATCTGAGCGCTCTACAAGATGCGCTTTACCACCGTAAAACTCAATTTGTTCAATCTTTTTACGTGCGGTGGTTTTCGGCATAACAGCAATGAACGGTAAGCCAAGCAAGCGAGCAAAATACGCTTCCGAAACGGCAGTGCTGCCTGAGGACGCCTCGATTACAGTGGTTTCAGGACCAATCCATCCATTACAAATAGCATAAAGAAACAATGAGCGCGCCAATCGATGCTTAAGAGAGCCTGTAGGGTGCGTACTCTCATCTTTTAGATAGATATCGATACCATCAAGAGAAGGTAGTTCGAGTTTAAATAAGTGAGTATCAGCAGAACGTTGGAAGTCTGCTTCAATTTTACGCACTGCATTGTTGATCCAATTGTGGTCAGTACACATGGCGTCTCTCCTTGGGAAATCGATAGATAAGTATTAGATAGGGATAATTTATCTATAATTTTCGAGAAAAACTTTGCTATTGTTACTCTTAATAAAGATTTTTGTAGAAAAATTTTCTACATTTTATGGGTTTTATAGAAATGAGTTTAGATCGAATAGATAAGCAGCTGCTTGTTTTACTACAAACCGACAGCACCTTGTCATTAAATGACGTGGCTGAGCGAGTCAATCTTACTACAACACCATGCTGGAAGCGCTTGAAAAGGTTGGAAGAAGAGGGCTACATCGAAAAACGCGTGGCGTTGTTAAGTGCAGAAAAGCTCGAGCTATCTTTCATTGCATTTGTTCAGTTAAAAACGATTGATCATTCCGAAGGTTGGTATCACCATTTTGTTACAACTGTGAGTGACTTTCCTGAGGTAATGGAGTTTTATCGTATGGCTGGCGAGTATGACTACATGATGAAAGTACTAGTCAAAGATATGAAGTGTTTTGACGAATTCTATAAGCGGTTAGTTAATAGTGTAAAAGGGCTATCTAATGTGACTTCAACATTTGCTATGGAGTCCATTAAATACACAACAGAGTTACCAATCCTAAAATAACTCGCCCTATAAGAATTCTATCTAATGTTAATTCTACCTTTTAGTATTTTAAATGTTAAAAGGTAGTTTGATTATGCTTTTAAAACTATTTCCTACCAGATTTTTATAAATATAAACGATATTTATTCTCTCTTCTATTTTTCATTAACCATTTGTTTTTACAGTCCATTAATCCTATACATCATAATGAAAGAAAAAATAACGCAATTTTTTCTCTTTATTTTTCATGTTTTATTTTATTGAATATTAATTTTTACTAAATTAATGGAAGAGTTTGATTTAAACGTTTGCTTTTTGTGTTTTCATGTAATTTGGTCGCTATTTTTGAGTATTTGTTTTTAGGATTAATACAGTAGCAATTACTTAAGTAATAAAGTGCTCAAAAATGGGGATAGTGATTAATAAAACATCGTATTATTATCGCCCCATCTTGTATGTAACAAAGTATTACTAAAAATGAACAGAAATTACTATTTGCTTTTTCTCGCAGCTTTACTCGCTGGCTGTGGCGGTGGGGGAGACTCTAAGCCGAACAATACGAAGACACCAACTACGGTAACAAAGCAGAACCGTCCGCAATTAAAAGTGGAAGACACGGTGTTGAAGTTTGAAGGAGTGGGAACGGTTACTGAAGCAAAACTGAGCAATGTACATGGGTCGGTATCTTACCAAGTCATTGACTCTAATCCGCCAAATGTCGTGAAAATTAATGACTCAGGAATACTACAAATTCTGCGCCCAGGAACGGCGACGATTCTTGCTACAGATAGTAGCTCTGCTTATGAATCTTCTGAAGCAAGATTTTCTGTCACTGTAGAGCGAGGCATCAATACTGAACTTTCAGTGAGTGATCTGAATTTCAATGCGATTGAGTCAGAAGGAAAAGCGTTGATCGTCCGTGGCCAAAAAGGCGAACTGAGTTATGAGGTAGAAAGTGGTCATAACTTGATTCGTGTTGATGAGAACGGTTCGGTATATTCATTAGGTTCAGTTGGTCAGGCATCGGTGCTGATTACTGATTCAGGTAACGACTTTTACTTGCCGAAACAAGTTCGCGCTACGGTTAAACTGCATGCAGTAGCTCCGGGGCAATTACAGTTCGCTTTGCTTGAAGACGAGTATCGAGAAGGGTTGACGTTAGAACCAGTGCGTCTAGATAAAGCTCAAACGCAACGTATTTCTTACAAAATTATAAATAGCGTACCAGACAGCAAGGTGGCCGAGTTGCTAGACCCTGAAACGGGTTTGCTTCTTGTTCATAATGTTGGGCAATTAACGGTTGAAGCGACAGCAACTTACAGCGACGCGTTTCTGGATAAACAGCAAACAGCGCAATTTTTTGTGGATGTAAAACAAGGCAAGCGTCAAGAAATCAGCGCAGCGGATATCGTCACAACTTATGAGGAAGGTGGACGAATTTTCCCTAAGGTGACGAACGCCTACGGTGACTATGAGCTGAGAATCATTCGTGGTGAAGACGTTGTTGCTAAAACAGAAAATGGTGAAGCATTACTGATCAAAGGTGTTGGTGCTGCTGAAGTGGAAATTTACGAGCATGATATGCGTAATTATCCTGCAAGCAAAACTCGTTTTGATCTTGAAGTTAATCGTGCGCCTCATCCCGTTATAAAAGACATTGAAATGCCGCTTACCTATCAACCAAATCTTTCAATCCCTCTGGCGTTTAAAGGGCAAAAAGGTAACGTAAATCTAGTTAGCAGCTTACCTAATGGCTTACGAATGACTGACGGCAAGTTGGAGGTAGTGACTGCGGGTGAGTACGGCCTTAAGTTTGAAGACGATGGTGGGGAGTTCTACCAACCTATTCAATTTAATGTTGTCATTAAAGTTGCAAAGGCTGAAGGCCAACCCATGGCAACGCACGATTATGACGTTGTATACAGCAACAAATACAGTTTTGATCTTCACCGTGATTTTGGTTTGAGTGCTGACGAGCAAATTGAGATTGTAGATAACACCGCACCAGATGTTGTCGGTGGTTTTAGTGAAGGACGTCTCCATGTGTATAAAGCGGGTAAAGCGACGCTAACTGTGCGCAGAAAAGAGAGCGCGAATTATACCGTTGGTCCAGATCAAAAAGTCTACGTGACAATTTTGAGTGCGCCGAGCCGAATTGAAGTTCAATCCGATGTGGAAGAGATTTGGAAGGTTGGACAAACATTTGTTGCGCCGAAAATCTCTGGTACGGTTGGGGAAGTTACGTACCGATTTGCAGACAACGCAGCAACAGATGTGGTTTCCTTAAACAGCCAAACGGGTGCCATGCAAATTCTTAACGCGGGTAGCACAAAAATTATTGTTTCGGATGCGGGGGACGACAAAGTGGATCCGGGTGAAAGTAGTTTCTCGGTCACGATTAAACAAGGCACAAACCCTGTATCGGTTACTTACCCAACGGTAGAATTCTCCGCTGGTAGTGTTATCTCACCAGTGATGAGTGGTGGGACTGCGAAGGCAAGTTACCGCCTTATTAACCAAAAAGATCCTGTGGTCGAGTTAGTTTCCCCTGATACGGGGCGTTTGAAAATCCTGCACGCAGGCGAGTACCAAGTAGAGGTTACTCTTACTGGACGCAACTACAAAGCTAAAACAATCGTCGTAAATGGCACTATTAACAAAGCGAAGCACCCTGGTTTAAGTACCTCTACAATGAAGGTGGAATTTGAACCATTTAAAAAGGTTAAGCTAGATTTTGGTACACCAATAGGAAACCGCAGCTATCAAATATCCAGCTCAACAATTAAAGGAGTCGCTTCATTAGATGTTGATAAGGAAGAGCTGACGTTACTTGACCTCCCACCAGTAAAAAGACGTTGGATTTCTCTCGACGTTTCGGAAGGAGAATCTCGAGATTACAAAGCGTTGGAAAGTAAGAAAGTCCAGCTGTATCTAAGCTTTGCAGATGAAGGTGTTGCGGATCAATATACATTGCTTGAAACTGAACAAACAGTATTGTTTAGCACGCTAAATGCACGTGAGTTTTCTAACTTAGAAGAAAGTGAGTTTGGTTTGATGAACGTTCGTTCAGCGCGTGAGCCAACGGACGAAGAATTGAAATTATACGGCAAAGGTAAGATTGCACTACTTGCATTCAAGCCGGTGGGTAACGATGACCAAACTCTAATAAAAGGAGCGTGGGTACACTTAGCTCGATTTGATGGATGTACATCAGAGCTGTTCGAAGATGATCTCAAGCCTTTTGAAGCAATTGACTATGATGACCCAGGGGACTGCACCAGCGGCAGCACGATTCGTATGACTCGGTTCTTAATAATTGATGACTCGAAGATGGAAAAGGTAGAGTATGAGTTAGTTGCACCTGTGATTACTTACCGTCGTGGGGTTCGTGAATTTTTAGCAACGAATAAAGGTGGATTCTATGCCGACCCAAATGTCATTTACGGGAAAGGTGAATATGGTTACCCGAAATCACTTTACGAATGGTCGGTTGTTAACATGAAGTATCAACCAAATTAATCATCGTTTGATACCCATTAAAAAAGGAGTGCGGAACAGCACTCCTTTTTTCGTGTAACGAACACGAGCTATTTCGTGTAGCGCATCACCCCTTCTTGCACGGCGGTCGCCACTAAGTGACCTTGCTGGTTGTATATTTCGCCACGGACCAACCCACGAGTATTGCTCGCCGTTGGGCTCTCTATCGCATATAGAAGCCATTCATCCATCTTAAACGGGCGATGGAACCAGATAGAGTGGTCAATGGTGGCCACTTGAAAGTTAGGCGTCATTAATGAGACTTCATGTGGATGCATTGCTGTTACAAGGAATCCCCAATCGGATGCGTAGGCCAGAAGGTACTGGTGAATTAGCTGATTCTCTGGCATTTCACCATTAGCACGAATCCAAAGGTACTGTTTGGGTTCTGCTTTTTTGGGCTTCAAAGGGTTGATAACCGTAACGGGGCGAGTTTCGATTGGCTTTTCCCCGCAAAATGTTTTGCGTAAGCGTTTGGGTAGAAATTCTGCAATATGGCTTGCGAGCTCACTCTCTGAGGCAAAGTTTTCTGGACCAGGGATATCTGGCATTTCTTTTTGATGATCAAACCCAGGTTGATCGCCATGGTAGGATGCGGTTAGGTAAAAAATAGGGCGTCCATTTTGAATTGCCTTTACGCGTCTAGTGCTAAAGCTACGGCCATCTCTCAGATTTTCTACATCATAAATAATAGGTTTTTCTGGATCGCCAGGGTACAAAAAATAGCTATGGAAGGAGTGTACCGTGCGTGTTTCTTCAACGGTGTAGCGCGCAGCAGAAAGTGCTTGCCCAATTACTTGACCGCCATAAACTTGAGGCAAACCTAGGTTTTCACTTTGGCCACGAAACAAGCCTTCTTCTAATTTTTCGAGTTGTAGTAGGCTGAGCAATTCTCGTAGTGGTTTACTCATTGTGTCTCCTCACCGTTGTCTTTCATTCCAAGTTACCTCAACAGCCTCACTCTTGTGAAGTGGCATAGTTAAGAACTATTGAGTAACTTAGAAATAGTATTGTTCCAATTATGAAACAAAATCAATTGTTTGATAAATTCTAACTCAGTCAAACTATTGTCAAATAAAGTGACAGGAAGCAGACAGTTTTATATTCCACACCTATAATTGCCTCGGTTTAATGCTCTTTTCGAGGAATATATGAAAAAAACACTACTACTTGTTACTTCTCTACTCTTTGGGGCTGCGTTAGTGGGTTGCCAAACTTCTCAAAATACAGAAATGGAATCTACAGAAGCGTCAATGAAGACGATTACAGGTACAGTGGCTTATCGCGAGCGGATTGCCTTGCCACCAAACGCAGTGGTTACTATTGCGTTAGAAGATGTGTCCTTGGCGGATGCGCCAGCAAAAGTGTTGGCGAAACAGACATTCGAAACGGAAGGTAAGCAAGTTCCTCTTTCTTTTGAGTTGAGTTACGACAGCAATGAAATCAAACCAAACCATCGTTACAGCGTTCGTGCTCGCATTGAGGTAGATGGAAAGCTGCGTTTTATCAGCGACACACATAACGGTGTTATTACAGATGAAGCACAAACTCACCAATTAGATATTCGTCTAGTTGGAACACGTTAATACGACGTAGTGAGAACAAAAAATGGCAGCTTAAGGCTGCCATTTGTATTTTTTAAGTGAAGTTTTGCCAACTTCCGAGACTTCAATCCCTTCTGCTTCTAATTTCTTTTTTTGTCGCTCTAAGTCTCTGCCTTTTAAAGATATTTTTCCTTGGCTATTTACCACTCTAAACCAGGGGAGTTTGCTGCCTTCTGGTAGGTTACCCAGTGCTTTACCAACATGTCTCGCATAGCCCGGATAACCGGCCATTTTTGCAATTTCCCCATAGGTGGAGACTTTTCCTTTTGGAATTTGGTGAATTACAGCAAAGATTTGCGCTAAAAATTGGTCCATACTCAAAAGTGTCTATTTTGGATTACTAAGGAATGGTAAACCATTGGACTTGTATATTGCTAACGGTTCTTAACCCTTGTGTTGCCAGCGACTCACTTTGAAGAATTACATTTTCTGTTCTTTAGTGTCGTTGGTTGATGAGCCTTAAACAGCATGAAGCAAACGCAAGCTAAGCTTGAATCTAGACCCTCTCAACGACTTTCAATCCCAGTTTTTGCCGTTGAGTTACCAAGTAGGTGGGGAAGCCAGGAGGCGCTATGATTTTATCGACACTTCAATTTTTCGTTACGACCTTACTCGCTGTTGTCTGCGTTCGGGCGATGAGTTTGAGCGAGGGTGACATTCCCGTTCTTGCACTTATGATCCCCGCGCTGTGGGTTCTGCCACAAGGTGGGTTCGCTGGCCTAGTATTACTGGGCGCGATGATGGCTTTTGGTGCGACACTCTCAATGCAGCCAATTGCTTTGTCGGTTGGTGTTTTGATCCTTTTCCCACTTTTAATGGTGGTGTTTTCTCGTAGAAGCTCTTTAGGCGTGTTGCTCACCGCTGGTCTTATTGTACTTACACTGCAAGTTGGTCTTATGGTCACACAGCAAGGCGGTAAGCTGGATGGGTCTGCTTGGGTTACAGTGGTTCAAACCATTGCGGTTATGGCGATGTGGTGGTCGGCTGCGCATTGGACGCCATCCAATAAACACAGCTGGTGGCCGTTGTTTTTGTTGCTCCCATTGTGGATTGCAGGCCTACCGTACGCCGTTCTTATGGCGTTAAGCTTGACGGGAATGTTAGCGTCAATGGAAGCACTTGCGAAGCTTCAACATACCATTCGTTGGAGCAAATTATTATGTTGGACATTGCCGACTGTGGGTTTTGCCGCTTTAGTCGTCAGCCCGACCACGGATGTGCCAAACCCTGTTTTCGTGGTTTGGATCTGTTTGTTAGGGACGGCTTGGATGACTGACTATATTTTACGTAGTAGCGATGAACAGGCTGAATTATGAGTTTTTAGTCAGGTAAAAAGTGACATGTGCGGCAGAGTATCGAATTGGTTGTGGAACAAAATGGAGATTAGTATATGTTCTTCATTTCATATTTACTACACTTCCAATAATAATAACCACAATATAAGTGGTTGATTTAAGATAAGTTTGTCATGACAACTTTTGCTCGAACACTGTTGCTTTTTGCATGTTGCCTCTTGAGTTTGAATGTAAAAGCCGAAGCCCCTTTAATTGCTCATTATAAAGTCGCGACTGAAGCGGATGATGTCGTCACTCGTGTTCTTTTCAATGCTGCTTCAAAGGAGTTTGGCTTTACCGTTCAATACGTGAACTACTCCAGCTTTGATGCCATTCTAAATTCAGTAGCGAATGGGGAAGCTGACTTTGCTGCGAATATCACTTACACACAAGAACGTGCTCAACGTTTTAGTTATTCCCGCCCAACAAATATCGAATATACCTACCTCTTTGGTTTAAAAGATTCGACGTTGAGTGACATTTCGCGTGTTGGCGTCCCCAAAGATACAGTTTATGCCCAATTACTTAAACAACACTACCCTGAGCTAGAACAGATCTCTTATCAAGGTCACGAACAAGCAGTAACACTGCTACGTTCAGGTGCTGTGGATGGCGTTGTCGATGCCATTAACCAGCTCAAGCCGATGCTGATGGAGGGGTTTGACGCCAAGATGCTCAATGATCAGATTTCGATAAAGCCCGTATCCATCATCAGTAAAAAAGATCATCATCTTGAAGAGTTGGACACGTTCGCTACGTTTATTCACGGGGAAGCGGTGCAAAAGCAGCTTCGCGAAGAAATTTCCCAGTATCAATTTGAATTAAGGCGAGCAGCGTTGCGTGATTCTATTCGTTTATTACCCCTTGATTTTAATGAACCAATACGGATTAAGCTGGAATCTATCTTTCCATATGTTGTATACAACGCAGATGGTAGTGTCGAAGGGATGACGGCTGATGTAGTCCTGAGAAGCTGTGAGATCTTGGCTTTAAACTGCTTGATCATTAGTGAGCCTGGTGAAAGCTGGGGTTCTATGTACCATGAGTTTATCCAAGGTAATTTCGAAATTTTGGCGCCGTTAACGGTCAGCCGTGAGCGGCGCGCATTTAGCTACTTTCCAAAGTCCCATTACGCGCCAGCATCGGTGATGGTCAAGCGTTTAGGTTACAAACCGAGCACATACTCTCATGTTTCACAGTTGATATCTGAGCGGATTGGCGTAGTTAAGGATGACTTTTTCGATCAAATGATGACGCAACTGTTACCGCTAAAAGAACTCAAACGTTATCGTACCCAACAAGAGCTCATTCAGGGGCTACTAAATGAAGAAGTCGATTACATTCCGATGGATACGGCGATGCTCAATCATTTTTTACGTCTCAGTGAATTGGTTCCGATAGAGCAGGATACCGCTATTGGCGAGTTTTATGAGTCACAACTCTCTGTTGGATTGGTCGCGAATGAAAAAGGAGCCATGCTTGCGCCTTTCTTCAGTCGAGCGATAGCGATGTTAGAAGTTGATAAGATCATTGCTCAGTACGATGTACGCCCAGATTGGCGTACCGCACTTGAATATGAGATTCGATTAGCGACGCAAACACAAGCTGTGTTTATCTTTGTATTATTGTTTGCTATTTGTGTTTCGCTTTATCTTTACCGTCAATCGAACACTGACAACTTAACAGGGTTAAGGAATCGTCGTGCGTTGCAAGTAAAGTATCGAAAAGGAGTAAACAAAGATCTATCCATACTTTACTTAGACATTAATCATTTCAAACGAATCAATGACACTTATGGTCATCGCGCTGGGGACGAAGTTTTACAACTACTGGCGCTAAAAATTCATTATGTCTGGTCGGGAAGATGTTATCGAATTGGAGGGGATGAGTTCATATTACTGGGTTATCCTACGCAAGCCGAGTTAACTAGAGCAATGAGAGAGCTCAGTAGAATCGATGTGAAAGGCAAATTATGTAGTGATTTGGAGTCTATAAGTATCTCTATTGGTTTCTCTGCAAAAAGGGAACGGCACATGAGCTTAGAGCAAGCGATGCATTTGGCTGATGAAGACATGTACATGAGTAAGCAGTCCTCACGGCACGACTCCTCTTATCGTGACTGCACGGTTTCATCATAAAGGAATGAATTGATCGAGTTTTGTTCAAACGGTAATGAAATGATGAAATTCAAGGTTTTTGCTCTTGCATTATGAGAGCTGATACTGAATAATCGCCCCATCGATTGAGGCAAGACCTCTCGAAAAGAATTATGGGGCTCTGGTCCTCTCGCAACAATAGCTCGTGAACTCGGTCAGGTCCGGAAGGAAGCAGCCGCAGCGTGTGACTTGTGTGCCGGGATGTGGCTGGGGTCCCACCCTTTGAAAGCCCTGCGTTATCGCAGGGCTTTTTTCGTTTTTGAGCCTTCTTTTATTTTGGCTACGCTTGGTGTTCAACGTCTTCTGATGATCAAGCTTCTTGAGGTTATTTAGGTATAATTTATAATCTCATCCGCTCGATACCGAACTTTCGTGAAGATTGTTTAGGGTACACTCGCCGAATAACCATTTTCACCTGGGATACTTTAATGATTTCAAAAAACCAATTAAAACTGCTTCGTGCTTTAGGTCAAAAGAAACAGCGTAAAGCGCATGGCTTATTCCTAGTTCAGGGTGAAAAGAACGTACTAGAGCTAGCAAGTAGTTCATTGAAGGTGAAGCAGGTTTTTGCAACAGCGGCATTTCTCGAACAAAATGCTGGTACGCTAAATCGTTTTGATTGTGTTGAAGCATCGCTTGATGAATTGACCAAAGCGAGCACGCTTGTGAGCAATAATGCGGCCATTGCTGTGGTTGAAATTCCGAGTGTAAAAGAGCCTCAAGCGAAAGGCTTGATGATTGCGCTAGATGGTGTATCCGACCCTGGTAATCTAGGTACGATTATTCGTGTTGCAGACTGGTATGGCATCAAGCACATTATTGCGAGTACAGATTGTGCTGATCCTTATAATCCTAAAACGATCAGTGCGACCATGGGCAGCTTTGGCCGCGTACAAGTGAGTTTGGTGGATTTGCCAAGTTACTTGGAACACGCCAAATTGCCAGTATATGGCGCGTTTTTGGAAGGAGAGAGCGTTCATAAAACGGATTTCGCTGCTGAAGGTATTTTGTTGATGGGCAGCGAATCTCATGGTGTGCGTGAAGCCGCAGCAAAATTCGTGACAGATAAGATCACGATTCCGGCGTTTGGCGGTGCCGAATCACTGAATGTCGCGATGGCGACTGGCATTATTTTAGACAACATGCGCCGCCAACATAGCTAACGCAACAATTACATAATAACAAAGCCAGTCAATTGACTGGCTTTGTTGTATTTTGCCTAGAAAAATCAGCCTGGCTGAATCTTGCGTTTAACGAAATACAGTGAATGTTGTTCGGTGAGTTAATTTTGTTTTAGTTCAATAGGCTGTGCCTATAAATAAAATTACTCCTTTCCATTTAGTAAAATCAGGAAATTAGGCGACACTTATCTAAAGGCCGCAATAAAATGCCCTTAAGGAGATAAGAATGCATTCATTAAAAGTAAAAGATTACATGACGTTGCAAGCGGTGACTTTCACGAAAGATATGTCACTTTCGGCAGCTTTAAACAAAGTAATGCAAAGTGTCACACTAGGTGGCCCTGTCATTGATGAAAATGAAAAAGTGGTTGGGTTTTTATCGGAGCAAGACTTATTAGATAAGTTGGTGAAAGCAAGTTATCACTGCCAAGATACACATACGGTACAAGAGTGTATGCATGATGATGTCTTATCTGTTTCTCCAGAAATGTCAGTAATTGAACTGGCTGACATGATGAAAGTTGGAAAGCCGAAAATGTATCCAGTGGTGGATGGCAAAGGTAAGTTGGTTGGTGTTATCACAAGAAGAGACGTGCTGCGTGCCATAGGAATGACATTAAATGAGTGTTTTAAGCATCCCGTTTAACCTCTCTGTTTAAACTTTACGGAATATTGCTTTTAAACTGGTTTGGAAAGACGCTTCGGCGTCTTTTTTATTTTCTATCGCCGAACTGTACAAATTTATCTTGACCTTGGAGCTTACTCTAAGGTTTATCCTTAGCAATAGGTAAATCACCGATACCAATAAGGAAAAAATTATGTGTACAAAACATCAAGGTTGCCAATCTAGCAAAATCAAAACTGCGGTGCCGCTTGGTGCAAGCGAGTCATGCTGTGCGCCAGTAAAATCTTCGCTCAATATCTCTCAGGCCAGTGTTGATGTTTCTGAAAGCTCTTGCTGTAGTGGAGGAGGCTGCAGCGTTGACACAGGCGAGGAAGACGATCCCACAAGGGAGAGTAATTCCTCCGTTCGGAACGCTTGGCTTGTGTCAGGTATGGATTGCCCATCTTGTGCGCAAAAGCTTGAGAAAGCCATTACGTCTTTACAAGGCGTCAGCCAAGCCAAGGTTTTGTTTGCAACAGAAAAACTGGTCGTCGATTTTGATGGTCTAGAGCTGATAGCTACGATAGAGCAGACAGCCCAAAAAACGGGTTTCCCGCTCTCTTCACTTGATGCTCCAAAACCAAGCACTACAAAGAAAGGCTGGCTTGGCGTCATAAGAGACAACATCCAAATTCTCTCGATTGCTGGTGCAATGGCTACTGCGGCAGTAATTTCTAAGATCGACCCTCAAATAAGCGCTTGGTTATTCACTTTGACGTGTTTACTTGGTTTATACCCAATCGCGCTCAAAGCATTTAAGTTGGCGCGTAGCGGTACGCCTTTTGCGATTGAAACGTTAATGAGTGTAGCGGCGCTCGGCGCTTTATATTTAGGTGAAACCGCCGAAGCCGCAATGGTGTTATTGCTTTTCCTTATTGGTGAAAAGTTAGAAGCATATGCATCATCTCGCGCGCGAAGCGGTGTCCAGGCGTTAATGGACTTAGTCCCAGAAAATTCAATTTTAATTATTGATGGTGAACGCAAAGAAGTACCAGCTGCGCAGCTTAAACCAGGGGATATCATAGAAGTCGCACCCGGAGGTCGTTTGCCTGCCGACGGTGTTTTGCAAGATGCGCTTGCGAGTTTTGACGAAAGTGCGTTAACGGGAGAATCTGTTCCCGTTGAACATCAAACCGGTGGCAAAGTGATGGCCGGGGCTGTGGTTGTCGATAAAGTGGTTCGTTTACAGGTGACTTCCCGTCAGGGCGAGAATGCGATAGATCGAATTCTTCATTTGATTGAAGAAGCAGAATCCCGTAAGGCACCATTAGAACGCTTTCTTGATAAATTTAGCCGTTGGTATACGCCACTAATGATGTTGGTGTCTCTGATGGTTATCGTTACGCCGCCATTACTATTTGCCCAACCGTGGGAAACGTGGATCTATCGAGGACTCGCCCTGCTGTTGATTGCTTGTCCATGTGCATTAGTCATTTCAACGCCTGCGGCGATCACTTCTGGCTTGGCGGCAGCGGCTAAGCGGGGCGCATTGATCAAAGGTGGAGCGGCGCTTGAGTTGCTTGGCAAGGTTGAGTCTGTCGCATTTGATAAAACTGGGACACTGACGCAAGGTAAACCAGAAGTGACCGACGTCTTTGCTTTTGATATGGATGAAGACAAGTTACTTAGCCTAACTGCGTCAATCGAGGTTGGTTCAAGTCATCCTCTAGCGGTTTCTTTAGTTACCAAAGTGCAAGAGCAGGGGCTTACTATTCCTGAAGCGTTGGATAAAACCGCGCAAGTAGGCTCTGGTGTCACTGGTTACGTCGATGGAAAAATGGTCCAAGTGGTCACGCCTTCAAAGGCAGACTTTCCACTTTCTCAAGAAGCCAAAGAGCAAGTGGTTACGTTGGAACAACAAGGTAAAACGGTTGTCATTGTTCGTTACGATGACGAGGTCATTGGCGTGATCGCATGGCAAGATACATTGCGCTCAGATGCCCAGCAAGCCATCGCAATGTTGAAGGAACTTGGGGTCACGTCGGTGATGCTAACGGGTGACAACCCGAGAAGTGCAGAAGCAATGGCAAATAGAATAGGCTTGGATTATAAAGCGAGTTTGTTACCTGCAGACAAGGTGCATTACGTCGAGAAACTATCACAACAACATACCGTTGCGATGGTGGGAGACGGTATCAATGATGCTCCAGCCATGAAAGCTTCGAGCATTGGTATTGCGATGGGAGGCGGTACGGATGTTGCGCTCGAGACTGCTGATGCGGCGTTAACACACAACCGGTTGATTGAGCTACCTGCCATGATAGAACTGTCGCGTGCGACGCTAAGTAACATTCGTCAGAATGTCGCGTTAGCGCTAGGTTTGAAAGGTGTATTCTTAGTGACAAGTTTACTTGGGGTTACTGGGTTGTGGGTTGCAGTATTAGCTGACAGTGGTGCAACAGCACTGGTGACATTGAATGCGTTGAGATTACTTCGTTTTGAGTCCAAACAGATCAAATAACTGACCTAACCAATGATCCCACTCATTAATAGCCCGAGGCATTCGTGTATCGGGCTTTTTTTAACCGTATTCACCTGATGCGATCAGACGTTTTTCTCGTCCTTGAAATCACGCATTGCTATGCAACAAAATGACTTAATGCCCCCTAAAGTGTGATCAATACCAGTTTTGTTTGAAATTTCATTTTCATTACATTTTGTCATTGTGATTGTGATCACTCTATGTTGGTGAAAGGTTCGCTACAGTGCATCTGTACCCAATAACTGATTAATGAGCTTATTGTTCATAAAATAAGCCACAATAAGGAGCGACTTATGTCTCAAGCTGTATTCCATTTAGGTGTTACTGAAGCTGATCTTAATGGTGCGACTCTAGCGATCATTCCTGGTGACCCAGCGCGTGTTCAAAAAATCGCAGAACAAATGGAAAATCCAGTATTTCTAGCAAGCCATCGTGAATACACGCTATACCGTGCAGAGCTAGACGGTAAACCTGTTGTGGTTTGTTCTACAGGTATTGGTGGTCCTTCTACCTCTATCGCAGTTGAGGAATTGGCACAGCTTGGTGTTCGTACTTTCCTACGTGTTGGTACAACGGGTGCAATTCAACCGCATGTAAACGTGGGTGACATGATCGTAACGACGGGGTCAGTTCGTCTTGACGGTGCGAGCCTACACTTTGCTCCTATGGAATTCCCAGCAGTTGCTGACTTTGAAGTAGCAACCGCAATGAAAGCAGCGGTAGAAGAGTCTGGCGCTACAGTTCACATGGGTGTGACTGCATCAAGCGACACGTTCTACCCTGGTCAAGAACGTTACGATACGTTCTCTGGTCGTGTTGTTAAGCGTTTCCAAGGCTCTATGCAAGAATGGCAAGACATGGGCGTACTTAACTTCGAGATGGAGTCTGCAACACTGCTAACAATGTGTGCGAGCTCTGGTTTAAAAGCGGGTTGTGTGGCAGGTGTTATCATCAACCGTACACAAAAAGAGATTCCAGATCATTCAACTCTGAAAGAAACGGAAGCGCGTTCAATTAAAGTGGTTGTAGAAGCAGCGCGTAAAATGCTTTAAGCCCCTATAGTTGGCATTTAAACAAACAGAAAAAACCAGAGGCTAACCTTTGGTTTTTTTCTAGTTATAGAAATGCGTACAGCTAAAATTTAGGTATAAAAAAAGCAGCATTAATGCTGCTTTTTATCGTTGTGAATTTTAGCTTTTCTTAATGGCACTATATCTCGTCTGAACCGCCCGCGTCTTTAAACCAAGCAGTTAAGTGCGTTCTTAAATCTTTAAGCTCATCAGGGCCAATCAGGGCTAGCCCTAAGTCTTCAGCACGAGTAATGTCATTGTGACGAAGAGGACGGAAGCTCACCAACATTGCGCGCGCTTGTAAGCCACCTAATAGATCGCGAAGCGATTCTAACTTATATAAAGTATCGTCGCCGTCATCTCTCATGCCTTTGGTTTTGCACTCGATGATGTGCAACTTATTGTTTACAACTGTTGCGACATCTAACTCATTGCGTACTTCACTTTCACCAAGTTTGCGATAAACCTGAACATTTAACGATCGATCTTGGATCGTCGGCATGGTGTCTTGGATTTGCTTCACGGTGCTGTGAACCAAAGTTTCTAACCACTCACCGTTTGAAAAGCGTCGAGCATCTTCATCTGCAAACGTTAAAACGCCATTCTCATAGGTGGCGATTTCTGCTTCTACTAAATCTGAAAGCAACATGTTGAGCTCACGGTAGCCCTGCTGTTTTTCGGAGAGCTCGACATCAAGCTTTTGTTCTTTGCGGCATGTGGTTGCAAGGTAGTTAAGTGTTGCTAGACCTGGCCCAAGCTCAAGCGCATTTGAGGCCCATCGTTCACCAAGTTCATACAATTTTTTATCAAGAAGAGGTGGTAAATCAACGTGGTGAAACTCGCCGCGTGCACCAAAGATAGTGAGGTAATCTGCAATCGTAATGTGATCTTCGACTTGGGTATCTTCTTTGCCATCAGGGTATAACCAACAAAGCTTATCGCTACTAGGCTCTACCACAAAAATTGGCCAGCGATAGGTACGGAAAACTTCGTACACCGACAACAAGCGATGACGAAGACCACAGCTCGCGTTCAATTTTACATCTTCGCCGCGTTCATGGAGGTCTTTTGCCAATTTTTGAATTGCTTGTTTGATCAGAGATGTATTAACAGCGGATGGAATTTCAAAAAATTCAGAAGTAATTTCTCGTTGATCTAAAACGGCACTCAGTCGGTCAAATATATCTAACTGGCTCTTGTCTCCGATGAAGACGATATGTGTGCTTAGCGTACGATTATCTAATAGAGGAGTGACCAATCTCACTGGGTCTTGGTCGATAATACCAACATGAACAGCCATAGATTTTCCTTTTTATGAGGCCGCTCGAAAAGAGTTGTGCAAGGGGATGAGCTGGCCTTATTAATCATATGTAGACATGGCCGACAAAAAACAAGGGCGACTTAACAAAAAGTCGCCCTTATACAGTTGATTGCACTAATTAATGCTCTTAGTTATAAAGTATTTATAACTTAAAGCGGTGGACCAATTCATTTTGCTGATGAGCCAAGTGGGTCAGTGATTCACTGGTTTGTGCGATACTCGACATGGCTTGGAAACTTTCATCGGCGATACTGTTGATATCTTCAATGCTGCGAGCAATGTCTGTTGATGTTTCACTTTGCTCTGCTGCTGCTTGTGAAATGTGCGTACTCATTTGGCTGATTTCGATGATTAGCGCCTGGATCTCTTCCATTGAGCTGTTCGCTTTTGATGCTTGCTCAACCGACATCTCCATATCGCTCATACAGCTTTGTATGACTTGGTTCGCCGATTGCGAGCTAGCTTGCAGATTACTGATCATGGATTCAATTTCAGTGGTTGATTGAGTCGTTCTTGATGCGAGTACTCGTACTTCATCTGCCACTACCGCGAAGCCGCGACCTTGTTCACCAGCGCGAGCCGCTTCAATTGCCGCGTTCAATGCCAGTAGGTTGGTTTGCTCCGCAATGTTGCGGATCACATCAAGGATAGACCCAATTTGACCACTCATTTTTTGTAGCTCAGAAACTGCGGAAACCGATTCGTTCAAACGTGTTTCTAGTTGATTAATGGTTGAGATATTACTGCTCATAACATTTCTGCCTTCTTCAGAGGCAGATTCGACGCGTTGCACCATTTCTAGAGAGCATTGCGCACTTTGCGCGACTTCCTGCACTGAATGGGACATTTCTGTCATCGCGGTAGCGACGTTTGCCGTTTGTTCGCGTTGAGAGCTCAATTTAATTTGTGCTTGCGAAGAGGTGCGTTCGTTGGTTGTCGCGGTTGACGATAGGTTTTCTGACGCTTCGTTGAGTTTCACCAAGATCTCGTGAAGGTTGTCGGCGAGTGAGTTAATGTGTCCACTCACACGGCTGAATTCGTTGTTATAGCGAATGTCGATACGCTGTGTCATATCACCTTCAGTCAGGCCTTCTAACACTTTTAGAATACGAGTCAACGGCTCGCGAACGCTTTGTGCGATGTGGTAGCCAATCGCTGTCGCGAGTAAAACGACAATAACGCCAATGATGATGGCTTTCGTTACACCCGCCGAATATATGTCACCTGCATCTGCCAATGATTCATTGAGCTTATCTGTTGCGGTTGTCGTAAATTGCTCAAGAATCGCCATGGTTGAATCCACTTTATTTGCTAGGTTGGCGATATTGTTATACAAAGCGGCGCGAGCATTGAGGTAATTATTATGTTGGTCTAGCACACCGCCACGCATACCGACGTCACGAGTAAATTGCTCTACAGATTCGCCAAATGCTTTTTCTAGCTCAGGAAGCTGAGTCACCAACCCGCGGAATGCGTAATTCAAGTGCGTTACTGCTTTGCGGTTTTTAGCCACGGCTTGCGTAACAAACTCAGGGTTGGAACTGGCGAGGGCATCAGAGGTAATTACTTCGGCATCTTTTAACTTGATAAAGTAGCTCTTTGCCATGACTTTGACAGAAATGCTGGTTTGATCTGCCACATATTCTTTAAGACCAACCGACAGTTCGGTATTCAGTTTTTGGAAGCGGCGTGAGGATTTTTGCACTTCTTCTTGAGCCGCGAACATTGCTTCGTAGTTGTCCATGGCCTCTAGAGCTTCTGTAAAATAGCTCTGCTCTAACGTTTTTAACTGTGAAAACGGTTCGGCAAGAGAAGGGTAGGTTTGGCTTGCGGTTTTCAGTTGAGCCAATGTGGATTCGAAGCGCTGTTGAGATCTAGCAAATTCCTGACGCATTTCATCCATGCGTTGTTTATTCTCTGTCGTCAGGAAGTCTTTAAATGATTTGTCGGCAGAAAGCAGCTCAACACTGGTTTGATTAGATAACGATACCAACGGTAGGGATGATTTAGAAACCGTGCCAAATTTTCCGTGAATATCACTCATTCCTCCCATCATAATGGCAATTGTGACGGCAAATAGGATGATGATCAGTGCAAAGCCGGCATACATCCTTTTAATAACTGAACCTCGCATAAGTGAGCTTCCTCTCCCAAAAATAGACAAGCTACCCAAGCATTTTTGAGTTTACTTGGGTATAAAAATAATAATTGTCTTAAAAAAGTAACAAAATTCATTGGATTGTATTCAGTTTGTGACGCGCATTTTATGACGCATACGACAAAAAAAGCTTCGTTAATTAGCATTTGATTAATAATGTTAAGTGAACACTGTTTTTATTGAGCTCCGCTTTTGGTTGGCGCATACTAATTGGGGTCTAATTACGTTTATAAAATGGAGTCCTCATGGCGGAAGAAACGATCTTTAGTAAAATTATTCGCAAGGAAATCCCTGCCGATATCCTTTATCAAGATGATTTGGTGACTGCGTTTCGCGACATTAACCCTCGCACACCAAGCCATATTCTCATTATTCCGAATAAACTGATCCCAACAACGAATGATGTAGAAGCTGAAGATGAAGCAATGATGGGGCGTTTGTTCACTGTTGCTAGAAAGTTAGCGAAAGAAGAAGGTATTGCTGAAGACGGCTATCGCCTGATCGTTAATTGTAATCCACATGGTGGCCAAGAGGTTTACCATATTCACATGCACCTACTAGGCGGCCGCCCTCTAGGTCCAATGGTATTGAGCTAAGCTTTTAAAAGTGGGTGGTGATTCACCCACTTCTTTTTCCTGTCGAATGACACATTTGTGGAGATAAATGTGAAACTAGGTGTAAAGCTGTTAGGGCTGATGAGCTGGGCTTTAATGGCCTCTGGCTGCGCGAATTTATCTGCGGGCAATCTGTTTAGTCATTACAGCAACCAGAATCAAGAAGTTTATCAAGCCGTTGTTGCAGGGGAATATGCCAAAGCAAAACAACTTCAATCAAGTGAAGTGGGTGGCGAGATACTTGGCAATTTTGAAAAAGGTCGCATCTCTTTTCTTGCTGAAGATTACCCGACAAGTTTGAATGCGCTAGAAAGCAGCGATCGTGCCGTACGTGTCCAACAAGATCGAGCGACGATATCTGTGTCAGACACGGCAACGAGCGTCGGCTCTCTCGCAGTGAACGACAATCTCCAAGACTATCATCCCGCCGATTACGAACTTGGCTTTTTGCACCTGTATCTAGGACTAAATTACTTACAGAAAAACGATTTAGAAGGAGCACTAGTTGAAGTGCGTCGAGCTAATCAAGTTCAGGAAGCGGCAAGAAAGGCGCGTGAAAAAGAGCTAAAAGCAGCAGAGAAAGACCTTAACAAGCAAGGCATGTCTGCCAATTTAGGCAGTGTGTTAGCGAACTACCCTGATGCTGGTAAAAAACTAAGCGCGGTACAAAATGGTTATCTGTTCTATCTTTCTGGCTTGTTATATGAAGCGTCGCGAGACTTAAACAGTGCTTATGTTGATTACCGACGAGCACTCGCTGTAATGCCAGACAACAAGCAAGTTGTGGAAAGCACCTTATACGCTGCTAAGAAGCTGGGCATGCGTGAAGACTTGCGCATGCTAGAGAAGCGGTATGGTAAAGCACCTTCTGGATTAACTCAGTCACAAGGGCGAGTCATCGTTATTGATGAGCAGGGTGTTGTTGAGGCGATGAAAGGGTGGCGTATTGATTTACCAATTTACGACAGTCGCGATAATGGCGCGATTTATTCGTTGGCGCTTCCTTATTATCAGAACCGAGGTGCTCAACGTTTTAGCGATGTTGTTTTAAATGGTCAGGTATTGCCTTCCAGTACGCTGACTGATGTTAATGCGATGGCGCAAAACGATCTTAATGAACGTCTTACTACAATAGTGATCCGTCAAGCTCTTCGTGTTTGGGCAAAAGATCGAATCCGAAAAGAGGCGGCGAAAAAAGGCGATGATGTGGGCAACATACTTTTCAATGTATGGAACACATTGACCGAACAGCCAGATACGAGAAGTTGGCAAACATTGCCAGCGCAAGTGAAAACGGCTTCAAAAATCGTGAAACCGGGAACACAAAGTTTAAACTTGGGTGATCAAACCTATCAGTTTGAAGTGCCTGCACAGCAGACTACATTGGTATGGGTATCTCGTCAGGGAGCACACTCAACCGTGTGGCATAAACAGCTAGGGAGACTGTAATGAAAGCATGGCTTGTTTGTTTAGCAATGGCTATTGGTTTAGTTGGATGCGCCGAAAACACGGCTGGTATTCGAATTGATGGCCAAACGCAAAAAGTATTTTTTAATGATAACGTTTTAGGTAGTCGCTTATTAGTTGACAACATCACCACCACTTACGTTGATGATCGCCCACGAGGAGTCGTGCAGCTGAGTAGCAATTACAAAGGTGATCAGCACATTCTTTACCGATTTTATTGGTATGACAACAATGGTTTAGAAGTGAATACCAAACCTGGTCCGTGGCGAAAAATGATTGTGCGAGGATTTGAGCAAGTCACGTTATCTGAAGTTACTGTGAATCCAAATGGCACAAAATTCCGTGTGCAAATTAGAGAAGCACAAGACGATTAATCTTAACGGCTCTGCCGAAGCTGCGGCGCTAACGATGCGCTGGTATTGAAAAACTAAGGAACTCTCATGAAAAAAAGTATTATTGCTCTTTTAGGTCTTGCCGTCATTTTAGGTGGCTGTTCTAACAAAGTCTCTTACGGCGATGCGCAAGCAACAGAAACCACGACTATCGATTTTGGCTCAACAGATTTACAAAAAATCGCGGCTGAAATGGTGGATAGCATGATGATGTCGGGCTCTGTAGCAGCAATTACTCGTGACCAACGTCCTATCGTTTTTGTTGAGCGAATTAAGAACAAAACCAGTGAACATATTGACACTGAATCCATTACTGACACGATCTCTACTAAGATGTTGAACTCAGGTAAGTTCCGTTTTGTTGATATGGATCGTGTTGAGTCTGTGCGTGAACAACTTAACTTCCAAAACACGGATGAGCTTGTTAACCAAAGCACAGCTATCCAATTTGGTAAAATGGTTGGTGCTCAATACATGCTTTACGGCAACCTATCTAGCATTGTGAAAAATGCAGGTAGCGATAAAGATGTATACTACAAGATGACCATGCGCCTAATGGACCTAGAAACAGGTTTGATTGAGTGGGCGGATGAAACTGAAATTCGTAAAGCGCAATCTAAGAGCCTATTCGGTCTTTAATCGAACAGGGTGGAGAAGTCATCAATGGCATGGTTTTCTTGGCAACAAGCAAAACAGTTAGATCCGAGTCTTAACGCTCTCGATGGCTTCTTTACGGAGCCTCCGGTAAAAGTACAAACTGTTACCGGGGGGCTCACCAACCGTTGTTGGCGGTTGGAATCTTCTCAAGGCCTTGCATACATCTGGCGACCGACCAGTCATGTCTGCAAGGCTTTTTCAATTTCTCGTCACAGTGAATATCAAGTGCTGAATGCAGTCTCTTCATTGGAAATTGGCCCCAAGCCAGTTTTTATTCATGAGCAAGGGTTGCTGGTGGAATGGATAGAAGGAGAGGCTCTGACGGAGTCAGGCTTAGCACTAAGCAATTTATTATCCATTGCGGCGAAGATTCATCAATATCCGATAAGCGCAATTCCTTTGGTTCCATTTTCATATATTTCTCGCATCGATCATTATTGGCTTGAGCTTGGTGGTCAGTATGTGGGGACGGAGTTTGAGGCTTTGTACATGAAGTGGCGCACGGAACCGAACGTTGCACCTGTTCCGCTGGCCCTATGTCACTTCGATCTGGGGTGTTACAACCTAGTGCGAGGAGAGAATGGGGTGAAAGTCATTGATTGGGAGTATGCCGGGATTGCTGACCCTAGGCTTGATTTGACCTTAACTATTCAGGTCGCGAATTCGCCTGTGGAAGAAGCGGTAAAGCAGTATTGCCAAATTCGAGGTGTCGAAGATGTGTCTCTTTGGCTGAGAGGTGTAAAAGCTTGGCAACCAAGAACCTTGGTGATGGCGATGCTCTGGTATCTACTTGCCTATAAATTGTGGGGAGATGAACAATACTTAAACAGTGCGTATGAGTTGAAAGGCTCATTGTGTATGGAAGATCACTGTTTTGAGAACTCGTGATATTTTCCCCTTTAACAGTAAGGAAATAGTGGTAGTTTTAATAAAAGTACCAGATACACACAGGGAGAGGTACACATGATTATTTACTTACACGGCTTTGACAGTACAAGCCCGGGTAACCACGAAAAAGTTCTTCAACTGCAATTTATCGACGACGACGTTCGTTTTATCAATTACAGCACCCTTCACCCAAAGCACGACATGCAACACTTGTTAAAAGAAGTGTCTAAAGTTATCGATCAATCTGATGACCCAAACCCGTTAATCTGCGGGGTTGGTTTAGGTGGTTACTGGTCTGAGCGAATTGGTTTTCTATGCGGTATCAAGCAAGTGATGTTCAACCCGAACTTGCACCCAGAAAAAACGATGGCTGGTCGAATCGATCGTCCAGAAGAGTACGAAGATATCGCAACAAAATGTGTTGATCAGTTCCGAGCGAAAAATCAAGCTCACTGCTTAGTGATTCTCTCTAAAGATGATGAAGTGCATGACAATTCGAAAACGGCAGCTGAGCTAGAAAAACACTATCAAATCATTTGGGATGAAACTCAGTCTCATAAGTTCAAAAAAATCTCTCATCATTTACAAGCGATAAAGGCATTTAAAAATACTTATTAATGTTGAGTGTAGACAGTAAAGCGGCGTTTTTATCGGCTGCTTTGCTGCGATTCCTTCTCTTGAGTATGCCGAGCCACTGTCTCTTTGAAAGGCACATTTTCTTGGTTTAACGCTTTGAATATTGTGTTCTCCTTACCGTTTTCTTACTTCCCTCCTATGTAGCACGAACACCTTGTTGTAGAGTAGTCGAAAAGTAGTCAATCCGTACTCGTTATACGGATTTTGGTTGCCTTCAAAGTTGGTCTCTATATAATGAACCGGACTAAAATAATTTGATAAATATCAAAAAAAATTGAGAGCGAGTAATAAACTTGCCCAAAAAATTCTGGCGTCGTATGCGTACCAGATAAACATGCCAAACCCTGACAAGTCATTGATAGATAAAGAATCAAGGTGAGTGGCAGTTTTTTAATCCAAGTAATTGAGACACCTCTAAGAACCAAGAATTCATCGGTTGGATGGATGCCACAAATGTTTGTGAGTCATGCATCGAGCTGAACCCCATATATTCATTTTTGTAGAGGAAAATCATTGTGACACGCATTATCGTTGTAGGCGGCGGTGCAGGTGGTCTTGAGTTGGCAACTAAGCTTGGTCGAACTCTAGGTCGCAAAAACCGTGCGCAAATTACGCTAGTCGATCGAAAAGCGAGCCACTTGTGGAAGCCATTATTGCATGAGGTTGCTACAGGTTCTTTGGACGAAGGAGTAGATGCACTGAGCTATCGAGCTCATGCAAAAAACCACAGCTTCGACTTCCAAATGGGTAGCCTTCAAGACATCGACCGTGAACGTAAAGTGATCATCTTAAGTGAGCTTAAAGACGAGCACGGTGAACTTCTTATGCCAAGCCGTGAGCTAGAATACGACATTCTAGTGATGGCGATTGGCTCGACATCAAACGACTTCAACACGCCTGGCGTTCGTGAAAACTGTATTTTCCTAGACAGCCCTGAGCAAGCACACCGTTTCCGTACAGAAATGAACAACGAGTTCCTAAAGCTGCACGCGAAAAACGGTAACGGTACGGTCGATATTGCGATTGTTGGTGCTGGTGCAACTGGCGTTGAACTATCAGCTGAGTTACATAATGCTGTTAAAGAGCTGCGCACTTATGGCTTCGGTGATCTTGATTCTAGCAAGTTGAACGTCAATCTGATTGAAGCAGGTGAGCGTATTTTACCAGCGTTACCTCCACGTATTTCTTCTGCTGCTCATCAAGAGTTGGTGAAGTTGGGCGTAAACGTGCGCACCGCCACTATGGTGACTAAAGCTGAAAAAGATGGCCTTACTACAAAAGATGGTGAGAAGATCCCAGCTCAAATCATGGTTTGGGCTGCGGGTATCAAAGCTCCAGACTTTATTAAAGATATCGCTGGCTTAGAAACGAACCGTATCAATCAGCTTGTAGTGAAAAACACACTACAGACAACACGAGATGATGACATCTTTGTTATTGGTGACTTAGCACAATGCACCCAGTCTGACGGTTCGTTCGTGCCGCCACGCGCTCAAGCTGCACACCAAATGGCAAGCCAGGCATTTAGTAACATCGTCGCGAAGATCAACGGGCGCGAGTTGAAAGACTATGTATATAAAGATCACGGTTCATTAGTGTCTCTAAGTCGCTTCTCAACCGTTGGTAGTCTGATGGGGAACCTAACTAAAGGGTCGATGATGGTAGAAGGCCGTATTGCTCGTGTCGTTTACATCTCATTGTATCGCATGCACCTAATGGCGTTGCACGGTGTATTCAAAACCGGTCTGATGATGCTCGTCGGCCGCATTAATCGCGTGCTGCGTCCAAACCTTAAGCTGCACTAAGGTTTTAAATCCACTCTGTGTGGATGTGTTGTATCTTAAAAAATGCAGAAGCCACCGCAAGTCGGTGGCTTTTTGTTTATGTTAGATCTGTCGGTAAAAGTGAGAACACAACGCCATCTTTAGGCTTACCCTGAAAAATAAACCGGTTTCTGGCGATGGCTTCTTTTTGTGCACCGACGGACTCAATTAAGGCTTGGCTAGCTTCGTTGTCGGGGTCACAAACAATCTCTAGTCGAGTTAAACTTAGCTTTGCGAAGCAGAATTCTGCTAAGGCTTTAACGGCTTCTTGGGCATAACCTTGCCGTTGATAGCGGTCGGCAACCCAGTAACCAATACTCGCCATATTAAACGTATGATATAACTCATTAACCGCTGCCATTCCAACCAAAGTGTTACTTTGCCGCTCATAGATACCGAAACCAAAAGCCTCAGTTTTGACCCAGTTAAGACGGGTTGCCAACAGAAAGTCCTGCGCGGTTTTCAATGTGACGTTTTTATCACACCAGTCAAGCCATTGGTGCAGCGAAGGGGATTCTGCAAGTAATCGTTGTAGTGAATGTGCTTCTTCAGCAGGGATGAGCTTGAGCGCTAAGCGGGGCGCAATGATTTCAAAGTCTGGACTCATGAACTAATACGACTTCCATGTTGAGTGTAAGTAAATTGAAAGCTGTCTATTTATACTTGAACGCAGCTATTTTCCTTGCTCTGCGTTGGTTAGGAATAACTGAGGTATAGCAGATAAAAACAAAGCGCAGCTTTGCTGCGCTTTGTCGAACCGCTCGTGCTTATCGAACCCGACGAACTTGAATGATCATACCCATCAACGGGTTATCTAGGTAATGAGTCTCGCTGCTACGCATACGACGTTTTTGATCCATTCGATAACTCTTCAGGAATTTCTCTTCGGTTACTGTCGGCGATATTTCTGCCAAGTTACCAACTTGGACGTTACCATCTACTTCACCTAAGTCATCCGCCAATTGCTCAGTTGAGGTTGGTTCAAAACGCACCTCTCTAACACTTGGTTCGCGCAGATCTAGTGTTGTTTCAGCGAAGAGGTAATGCTGTACGTATATTTGGAATCGACCATCTAGTTCATATAAAGGACCATTGACCGTCTCTTCACTGTAACCGTCGCTGGAAAATGTTTGATTACTATTGCCATTGATTGGGCGGCCATCTGCTTGATAAGAATCAGAGAAATCTCGCCCGCCAACGATGCGGAAAATTGGGGCGCTAGATTTACCTCGGTCACCTTGACGCCAGGCTACGTGTTTAAGCACTTTAAAGCCGGCATGATTATTTAGTGCCGCTTCTTGCGCGTTGAGACGGAAAGAAGAACTTGGCAAAAGCGTCACGCCTTTAGAGCGGCGGTAGGATTCACTCTCTAGGCTACCGACATTTTCCATATCGATTTTTGGCAGTTGATTCGGCCAAGATTCTGTTGTGCTTTCAGCGTCGACTGCTCGCTTGAAAATGATCACTTCAATATCAAATTGGCGCTGTGCCCAAGAGGGCATTGAGACACATAGAAGCAATAACGGGATCAGTATTCTCATTCGACTATTAGCTCGTTGGTAATAAATTCTGTTTAAAATCATTCAGTAAGTCTTGAACAAACTGAATGCGTTTACGTCGGTCCACCAATGGTACGCTAAACTTGAACTTAGTTGGACCTTCCATTGCAAATTTTTGCGGCTGTGATTGCAGCAGTTTAACTAAATACGCTGGATTTATGTCAGCATCAGGGTAAAACTCGATAAATCCACCTTTATCATGGGCTTCTATCTTTTTCGCTTTTAAACTACCAGCCGAAATTTTCAATTCTGAGACGGCAAGTAAGTTCTTTGTTGCGTCTGGAAGCAGACCAAAGCGATCAATCAGTTCCACTTTTAGCTCTGATAGTTCATCACTGCTTGTGACACTCGCAATGCGTTTGTACATCGACAGTCGTGTGTTTACATCCGGAATGTAATCATCTGGTAAGAGCGCTGGGATTCGCATTTCCACTTCAGTTTGCTCACGAAGCAGCTCATCCAAAGATGGCTCCTTGCCTTCTTTTAATGCTTGCACTGCTTGTTCCAGCATTTCCATATAAAGTGTAAAACCAACGGATTGAATTTGCCCACTTTGCTCATCACCAAGCAGCTCACCAGCACCACGGATTTCTAAATCGTGGGTTGCTAACGTAAAGCCAGCACCTAAGTCTTCCAGTGAAGCAATCGCATCAAGACGCTTGATGGCATCTTTGGTCATGGCTTTTGGATGTGGCGTTAATAAGTAAGCATAGGCTTGATGGTGCGAACGTCCAACACGGCCACGTAGTTGATGCAACTGCGCCAAGCCAAGATTGTCCGCACGATCCATGATTATGGTATTCGCCGTTGGTACGTCGATACCGGTTTCGATGATGGTTGTACACACCAACACATTAAAGCGCTGATGGTAGAAGTCATTCATGATTCGCTCAAGTTCGCGCTCGCGCATTTGACCATGAGCCACGGTAATACGTGCCTCTGGGATGAGTTTCTGTAAGTCTTCTGCCGTTTTTTCAATGGTTTCAACCTGATTGTGCAGGAAGTAAACCTGACCACCACGCATAATTTCACGCAGTACCGCTTCACGGACCACTGGCTCTTCTTTTTGTCGAACAAAGGTTTTAATGGCTAAACGGCGTGCAGGAGGTGTCGCGATGATCGACAGGTCTCGCATGCCACTCATTGCCATATTCAGTGTGCGTGGAATTGGTGTTGCGGTGAGGGTAAGAATGTCCACATCCGCACGCATTGCTTTGACTTTTTCTTTTTGACGAACCCCAAAGCGGTGTTCCTCATCAACGATCAACAAACCTAAATCTTTGAATTTAATGTCGCTCGAAAGCAGCTTATGCGTACCAACGACAATGTCTACTTTACCATCGGCAACGTCTTGCAGAATGACTTTTTGTTCTTTGGCAGATTTAAAACGAGACAGTACTTCAACTCGGATTGGTAAGTTGGCAAAACGGTCACGGAAGTTTTCGAAATGCTGCTGAGCAAGCAAGGTTGTTGGTACGAGTACGGCGACCTGTTTACTGTTATCCGTTGCGACAAATGCTGCGCGCATAGCGACTTCCGTTTTACCAAAGCCCACGTCACCACACACTAAGCGATCCATCGCTTTTGCCTGGCACATGTCTGACAATACGGCATTGATGGCCATCGCTTGGTCATCTGTTTCTTCAAACGGGAATGTTGCTTTAAATGTTGCGTATTGCCCACGATCTAGCTCAAATTTGAAGCCAGGTTTTAATTCTCGTTTAGCATACACATCCAGCAATTCTGCTGCGACATCACGCACTTTTTCTGCCGCTTTACGACGTGCTTTTGCCCACGCTTCACCACCTAATTTATGCAGTGGCGCACTCTCTTCAGCGCCGCCAGAATAACGGCTGATAAGATTCAGTGATGAAACTGGCACGTAGAGCTTGGCATCGTTTTGATACTCAAGGGTGACGTATTCCGTTTTCATGCCACCGGCTTCAAGTGTTTGTAAACCGATGTAGCGACCAATACCGTGATCAATATGAACCACAGGTTGACCGGGTTTTAACTCCGCAAGGTGGCGAATAACGGTGTCACTGTTGACGGCTTTTTTATCTTTGCGGCGTCGCTGGATAACACGGTCACCGAGTAGATCACTTTCACAGATCAGAGCGAAGTTCAGCTCTTCGTGAATGAAACCATGCTCTGCTGCGCCTAAGATCAAGCTGAATCGATCACCTGAGTCTAGAGCTTGGTAAAGTGAGCCATGTACGACTGGCCGAACTTTGATGCCTTGCAACAGCTCCGTTAGTGCTTCACGACGACCTTCTGACTCTACCGAGAAAACGATTTTTCCGCTGAATTGCTCACTAAACTGACGAAGGCGCGAGAGCGGCTCTTTATTTTGTTGCTGAACGCCAAGCTCGGCTAACGATTGTACGGGTAGGTTTTGACGACCGGCACGCTTAACCACTTTATCTAGGCTCAATTGAGCGATAGGGAGCTGTTTTAGTTGACTGAAAAGTTCGTCTTTTTTCAACCAAAGCTGTTCAGGAGTCAAAAGAGGACGCAGCGGATCAACTTTTTTCTGGTCGTATCGATATTCGACATCGGTTAAGAAAGTATCGACCGCAGATTCGATATCACCATATGTGATGACTTGAGAGTCTTCTGGCAAATATTCAAATAAAGTCTCGGTATGGTCAAAAAACAGCGGCTGCCAATACTCAATACCAGCGGGCCACGTGCCTTTGGTCACTTGCATGTAGATTGATTCAGGCTCGCGGCGTGCGTCGAACTGGGTACGCCAACGTGTACGGAAATCTTCAATCGCTTCTTTAGTGGTTGGGAATTCATGTGCAGGCAGCAATTGGATTTGCTGAATATCGTCGATAGAGCGTTGGTTCTCTGGATCAAACGTGCGAATGGTATCTATTTCATCATCAAAGAAGTCGATGCGGTACGGGTCATTGCTGCCCATAGGAAAGAGATCCAGAATAGACCCACGACTTGCATATTCACCTGGCCCAAATACTTGATCTACATGGCGGTAGCCTGAATTTTCAAGTTGTACACGTAACTTCTCTAGCGAGATTCGATCACCAGTTTTCACCATTAAAGTGTGTTGCAACAGAAAATCACGTGGCGATTGGCGTTGCAATACTGTACTGACCGGGACGATGGTTATGCCATCACGCTGACTTGGCAGTTGGTATAGGCGTGCGATACGTTCAGAGATGATTTCTTGATGCGGAGAAAAGTTATCGTAAGGCAGCGTTTCCCAGTCGGGGAACAGGCTTACCGTTTGGTCGGTGAATTGCTCAATCTCTGCCTGAAGTTTTAAAGCAATTTGCGGGTCAGGCACAACGAGTAGAGAGTGACTCGAATGCTGCTTGGCTAGCTCTGCAATGGCTAGAGGTAGAGCTGCGCCCGGCAAATTACCTAGCTGTTTTTTGTCGCCACGCTCTGAAGGGTTGGTGACGGAAAGAATCGTTGCTTTTGTCATAGGAATTATTTTTTATCTCGCTCCATCGAGCGCTGACGTAAAAGTTTTTGTTGTTGATACAGTGCCGCCTTTATCAGTAAATCTTGATCAGATTCTCGGAGCATCTTGTATCTAAGCGTGATAATGAAATCTTGCTCTGAAGCATCACATTCTTCTACTTGAGCGTAACAGTAAATCGCCGCAGCAGGGTGATCGAGGAACAGTTTAACACGAACGAGTTGTTGAGTAGTTAACGCTGTATCTGAGCGGAAACTGAGTTGACTAGCACCAAACTGCGTCGTTTGATAGCGAATGGAGGCGTCATCTTGTTGTGAAAGCATAAAGCTCAACAAGAGGTTAAGTTTCGCGTTTTGCGTATCAAGCAAGTTGATCACATGCTTTAACTCTTTGTTTTTCAGCTCTAGACGCGCGTTGTCTGCCAACATATCTAAGTGACTAAATTCACTGGCGACAATAAATGGTGCTGGAATTTCGGAGACAAACGTTTCTTCATCTGGCAAAGCAAAGTCCGCACTCAACGTTTCGACGTTGATGGTGAGGTTATGATGGACGGTAAAGTATTCTTGCTCTGTCATATAGTCGATCCTTTTGCCAGCGAGCGCTCCTTGCTCACTCAACAAACAAAGAGAAATAGGGCACTGATTATCGCTAACTGAATGAAGTTATCAAGTTTAGCCGATTTGTCCTTGAACTTTTTGCCCTAAATACAGACTTATTGCATGTCGTTGACAAATTTAGCGATTCTCTTGTCTTCTTAATGAGAAGAGTAAGGTAAGATAATCCGCTAAAGCTTTATATCAAAACAACCAGTTGGTTTGTCTTATATGTATCATCCTATCTCATTGTTTATTGGCTTAAGGTATCTTCGGGGACGCTCTGGAGATAGGTTCAGCCGATTTGTTTCTTATATGTCGACGGCGGGTATTACGATCGGTGTAATGGCGTTGGTGACGGTTCTTTCTGTGATGAACGGGTTTGAATCGCAGTTAAAAGAACGCATTTTAGGTGTGCTACCTCATGCCGTTGTTTCGCAACACGATGGAAAAACGCCTATGACCGAGTCTGCCCCTCCATTTGTTCAAGCGATGTCGAGTGAATCTCAGCCGGAGCCTATCGTTAGAGGAGAGGCTGTTATTCAGAGTTCTGCACAGCTGACGGCTGGTTACCTCATCGGTATTGAACCTAAGAAAGGCGATCCGATTAGCAACCATTTGATTGCCGGACGATTATCGTCACTTCAAGCAGGTGACTACAATGTATTTTTGGGTCACAGTTTGGCGCGTTCACTAAAGGTCTCAATCGGGGATAAAGTGCGCTTGATGGTGACCAACGCAACGCAGTTTACCCCACTTGGCCGTATTCCTAGCCAGCGAAACTTTACTGTCTCAGGCATTTTCAATACGGGATCGGACGTTGATGGTCAATTAATGATTGTGAACATGACGGATGCATCTAAGCTGATGCGTTTCCCTAAAGACACGGTTTCTGGTTGGCGTGTCTTTTTCTCTGACCCATTTATGGTGACGGATTTTGCTGACCAACCCATGCCTGATGGATGGGAATGGAGTGATTGGCGCGAACAGCGTGGTGAGCTTTTCCAAGCGGTGAAAATGGAAAAGAACATGATGGGACTTATGCTAGGTCTAATTGTGGGTGTCGCTGCATTCAATATTATCTCCGCTTTAATCATGGTGGTAATGGAGAAGCAATCAGAAGTCGCAATATTGAAAACTCAAGGCATGACTCAATCTCAAGTGATGACCATTTTCATGGTGCAAGGTGCAAGCAGTGGTGTAATTGGCGCGATTGTTGGTGGCGCTGCGGGCGTGATCTTGTCACTTAATCTAAATGCGATTCTTGAATCTGCTGGTGTGGCGCTATTCAGCTTTGGTGGTCATCTACCCATCTTGATTGATTCACTGCAAATTCTTTTAGTGGTGGTGTTGGCGATTGCTCTTAGCCTTGCTGCTACGCTTTATCCTTCTTATCGAGCATCTTCTGTTAAACCTGCTGAGGCACTTCGCTATGAATAAGCTATTAGAATGTCGTGATATTCGTAAAGTCTACCGAGAGGGTTCGTTAGATACGGAAGTGTTGAAAGGCGTAAGTTTCGATATCGACAAAGGGGAGTTGGTTTCTATTGTTGGCTCTTCTGGTTCGGGAAAAAGTACCTTATTGCATATTTTAGGTGCGTTAGATGACGCAACTCATGGTGAAGTTGATTTTCTAGGGCAAAACCTATCAGCTTTGAGCTCGAACAAACAGGCGGCATTACGCAACAAGCACCTTGGTTTTGTATACCAGTTTCATCACTTGTTGGCTGACTTTACTGCGCTTGAAAATGTGGCGATGCCACTGATGATTGGCGGTGCTAAAGTAGCGGATGCAAAACAGGCGGCTAAAGCGCTGTTAGATAAAGTTGGTTTGAGTCATCGGATGCAACATAGACCCTCCGAGTTATCGGGCGGTGAGCGTCAGCGTGTTGCGATTGCGCGTGCATTGGTGAATAAACCTGATCTGGTCTTGGCTGATGAACCTACGGGGAACTTAGATCACAATACGGCACTGTCTATCTATGATTTGATGCGCGAGCTCAATAAAGAGTCAAACATTGCATTTTTGGTTGTCACGCATGACAAAGAGCTGGCAGCAAAAATGGATCGTCAAATGCACATGCAAGATGGTTTGCTCGTAGATCGTTTTGTGAATGATACAGCATCTGCGGAGGGCTAGTTTTGTTTACCTCTTTAGCTTTGATGATTGGTGGTCGCTTCAGTCGAGCGAAAAAGCGCAACAAGATGGTGTCTTTCATATCGCTTTCTTCGACTATTGGTATTGCGGTTGGCGTTGCTGTGATCATTATCGGTTTGTCTGCAATGAATGGCTTTGAGCGCGAGCTGCAATCGCGTGTGTTGTCTGTGATCCCACACGGAGAGTTAGAAGGTGTTAATGGACCACTTCATGACTACACCAAAACGATGAATCAAGCTCTAAAACATGAACATGTTGTTGCGGCAGCACCGTACGTTCGTTTTACGGGCTTGGCAGAAAAAGGCAGTAAGCTAAAAGCGATAGAAGTTCGTGGTGTAGAGCCTACTTTCGAGCAAGCGGTGTCGAGCTTATCGAATTTTATTGACCAAGAAGCTTGGCAAAACTTTTATGCCGGTCAGCAGCAAGTGATCTTAGGACGAGGTGTAGCAAACGAGCTAAATGTCGCCGTGGGGGATTACGTTACGTTGATGATTCCGCAAACAGGCGGCGCAAATAAAGTGCAGGCTCCTAAGCGAGTGCGCGTGAAGGTGTCAGGGTTCTTAACATTGAATGGCCAAATCGACCACTCTCTAGCGTTAGTACCATTAGCGGATGCTCAGCAATACGCGAGATTAGGGGAAGGGGTCACTGGCATTTCACTAAAAACTGACGATGTTCTCAATGCGCCTTCTATTGTTCGCGAGGTTGGTAGCATGGTTGATGTTTATGTGTATTTGAAAAGCTGGCAGCAAAAGTTTGGTTTTTTGTATCGCGATATTCAGCTCGTGCGCACCATTATGTACTTGGTGATGGTACTGGTGATTGGCGTGGCATGTTTTAATATTGTGTCTACGTTGATGATGGCAGTGAAAGACCGAGCGGCGGAAATCGCAATTTTGCGAACAATGGGAGCAAAAGATAGCCTAATCAAACGGATCTTTGTTTGGCAAGGTGTATTCTCTGGTGTATTTGGTAGTCTCGTCGGCAGTGTTATCGGTGTCTTAGTGGCGTTAAACCTGACTCCGTTAATTAAAGGGTTAGAGAGCTTAATTGGTCATCAGTTTTTATCGGGTGATATTTACTTCGTCGACTTCTTACCATCACAACTACACTGGCCAGATGTGGCATTGGTGTCAGTGACGGCGATAGTGCTTAGTTTACTTGCGACGTGGTATCCTGCTTCGCGTGCCGCAAGGTTGAATCCGGCGGCTGTACTGAGTTCTAAATAGCGGATTGTTTTACAATATGCGAAAACAAAAAGGACCGAATTCGGTCCTTTTTTGTATTTATCCGACTTGAGTAACATCGCGTTTCATTCTAACTGTTAGATGCCCCTCAACTGATAGCTCAAATGCTGATTTTTACGCAGTAAGGTCTTATCTTATTTTGCGTTTTTGCCAGCTCCGTACCACTGAGTAGCGCCAAAGCCCTCGAATTCCGAAGTAGCCAATAATCGCGGATACAACCCCACAAATTGCGCAGCCCAATAGAAATGGAGGTCCAATGGTGCTCATTTGCTGCATGATGAATTCCCACGATAGTTCAAAGTGAAAAGGTTGCGGGGGAAGACGCATCACTAGAGCACCTAGCTTGTACGCAAAGTAAAATAGCACAGGCATAGTGATAGGGTTGCTGATCCATACCAAAGCGACGGAGAGGGGCAGATTGACACCCAACATAATGGCCAAGCCAGCGGCCATGATCATTTGGCTCGGCAGCGGAACAAAAGCCATAAATAACCCGACAGCAAAAGCCCCTGATGCCGAGCGGCGGTTTAAGCACCACAAGTTCGGGTTGTACAACACATTGCCGAAGACCTTCAATGCTTTTTGGCGTTTGATCAATTCATGATCTGGCATGAAGCGTTTTATCAGCTTTCTAGGCATAGGACAGCATGACTCTCTCAGAAAAAAGTTGGACCTTGGCGTTATTTGTAGCGAGCGTAATCTCGTCGGCTTGGTGGCCGACAATACCAGATTGGCGTTGGTTGCTGCTGGGAATAATAACCACTGGCTCAATAATCAAATTACGTCGTGGCTTAATTAGCATAGGCGCAATTGCGGGCTTTACGGTTGTCATCGTCCACGGCAATGTATTGGAGTCTCAGAGACAAGCCCTTTTTCAAGCAGGGGAGAATATTACCATAATTGGTAAAGTTGACAGCCCTTTTACGCAAATAAGTCACGGTTATGAAGGTATTGTCGCTATAGAAGCGGTAAATTCTCAAACTCTGTTACCTTTTCTTAAACCTAAAATCCGTCTTATTACGCCTTTTCCACTCGATGTTAACAGTGAGTTTACGACATCCATCTTGTTAAAGCCGATTACAGGTCTACGCAACGAAGCTGGCTTTGATGCTGAAAAGCACGCGATGGGTAAAAATATTATCGCCCGAGCGGTTGTTAACAAAGATGCTAAGTGGATTGTTCGTTCTAATGTATCTCTGCGTCAATCCATTATTGCCGATGTCGCTGATGATGTGTCTTCCCTTCATCATTTCTCGTTAATAAGTGCGTTAGTTTTTGCTGACCGTTCTTGGTTGTCTAAGGAAGATTGGCAAGCGCTCAGGGACAGTGGTTTACTGCATTTGGTCTCCATTTCTGGTTTACATATTGGTATGGCGTTTACTTTTGGGCTAGTCGTGGGCGGTACCGTTCGTTATCTATTACCCCAATACCAGTTGTTACCTAGCTTATATGGGCTGATCTTCGCTGTTGCCTACGCTTGGTTAGCGGATTTCTCTCTGCCTACTACGCGAGCAGTGTCGGTATGCGTTGTTTACGTTCTCCTGAAGTATACTCTGGTGCACTGGACTTCTTGGCGAGTTCTTTTGCTTGCAGTATCTCTACAACTGCTTGTCCAACCTTTTGCATCCTACAGCATGAGCTTTTGGTTATCATACCTCTCCGTTTGTGCGGTATTGTTCGCAATTAATTTGATTCGACATCAAAGGGGAGGTTGGAAAGCGCGATTAAAAGCGTTATTGCTTACTCAATTGATGTTGAGCGCTTTAATCGTACCTGTTAGTGGCCATTTCTTCTCCGGTTTTAGTTTGTCCTCAATAGCCTACAACTTGGTATTTATTCCTTGGTTCGGATTTATCGTTGTACCTTTGATGTTTCTAGCCCTGTTCTCATCTTTGTTTCTTGAAATGATAGCGAAGCCTCTGTGGCATTTGGTGGACTGGTCATTACAGCCATTGAGCACGTCAATACAGTACGCAATAGGTTCTTGGCAACCTATTAGCATGGAAATGACAATGCTGGTTATGGCGATAGTGGTTTGCTTAATATTTCAACGGTTCATGTCTCAGTACGCGTGGTATTTGTTACTCGGCATCGTTATTAGTATCAAGCTTGCATCGGAGTATGAACCGCATTGGCGTATCGATGTATTAGATGTAGGTCATGGCCTTGCAGTGGTTGTAGAAAAAGACGACAAGGTGTTGCTGTATGACACTGGTAAAGCATGGCAAAGCGGCAGTATCGCAGAGCAGGTCGTCACTCCGGTTTTGCATCAACGAGGTTATGAAAGCATAGATACACTGATTCTAAGCCATTCCGATAATGATCACGCAGGCGGCCGCTTTTTCATTGAAGATGCCTTTTCTCCACAGCGTAAACTTAGTAGTCAATTCTTTATCGAATATGAGCCTTGCACTAGAGGCGACCAATGGAAATGGCAAGGATTAAACATGGAAGTGCTCTGGCCTCCTACACTTGTTCAACGTGCGTATAATCCGCACTCCTGTGTATTACGACTTACTGACCCTATTTCTAACTTTAGTATGCTTTTTACTGGTGATATTGAGGCCATTAGCGAGTGGATTTTGCTTAGAGAACCCGGAAAGTTACAAAGCGATGTGATGCTAGTCCCTCACCACGGGAGTAAAAGTTCATCGAATCCTCGATTTATTGAGGCGGTGAGCCCGAGTGTGGCAGTTGCTTCTTTAGCAAAAAACAATCGATGGGGAATGCCAGCGGAAAATGTCGTTGCTTCATACCGAAAGCTTGGCGTTACTTGGCTTGATACTGGTGAGGGTGGTCAGGTAAGCTTCTTTATTCACCGTGATAATTGGCGCTCAGAAACCAAACGTAGCGATACATTTGAGCCTTGGTATAGGCAAATGCTGCGTAGCGGAACTAATATAAAAAGACCTAATGTCGAATTAGGTCTGTAAGTTTTAGCTTTTTATTTTTAATATATCCAACCTGAATTTTTTATTCTTTTTTAATGGTAGTGTAAAACTAAATAGTTTCTTTTCACCATTTGGTCTGGCTAGTTGCTCTAAGCTAGAAAAGTAGTCTTCGAAAAACTCGGTCTTAAGTATACATTCTAACCACAAGTTAGCTTTTATAGAATCTAATTTGTTCCATGGTTTTACTCTTGATGCGTAATGGAGTTGAATCGGATTATCATATGCATCCAATAATTCTTCTTTAGTATAGTTAACCTCATCCACAAACTCTTTTCTGTCATACATACTATACACATAGTTACAAACCATGTTTCTTAAGGGTAATTTTCCAACTCTAGGGTGACAACAGAAGTTTAGAACGTCTTGTTCTGGCTGTATTAATCTGTGAGAGTTTTTTTCGAGGTAGTCTTTAAACCTTTTCTCTAAATTATCTTTTCTAATGAGATCGGCATTCATAAAAAAGTATCCAGCACCTATTTTCAGTTGGCTAATCTCTTCATTAGAAAAACTCTTTTTATAAACATCATTATAGCTTAGGATCTTATCTACAGAGAATACCCCTGATATATAATTATTATCATCGTTGTTATTATATTCTATAAAATCTTTTGAAATGTCATTTAAGTAAATAACATCGACATCAGATACGATCATTTTTTTATGTTCTTTAATTAAACTTGAAATACTAAGTTTGTAAAACATAGCTTTAGAGTAATGACCTTTTGTCTTTATGTTTTTCCAATCATTTTCAAAGTCGACATTTTCATCGAAATTAATGAAAATAAGCTCTGAGTTTTTGAATTTTTGTATGGTTTTTTTTAATTTTTCTTGATTTAGCAGCGTAATATCTTCATGTAAGACATATATCTGGTATTTGTAGTTTTTATCTGATTTCTCAAGCAAAGAATAGAATGCTACTGCAGCTGGAATAACATAGTTGTTATCAAAGCAATGAACAATGGGAATGACTTGCATATTTTTTATTGTAAATAAGAATGAACATATCAAGAGTATAGAGCGAAATATAAAAGACTAAAAGACTTTCTCTAAGTGGACATAACACATTTATTAATGTTTATCAGTAGATGAACAGGTACGATGGTCAAGTTTGCTTCACGATGAGGCTTGATCCCCCAATTTTCATATTTAAGATTGAATATCAGTTGAGTCAGAGTAGGTTAGCCAATGACACATTGGAGATCTACTGGGTAAAAGTGGCAGTCTTATACGTTAGCAAACTTAGTGTACGTTCTAGGGATAGGCATATGAGCGCTAACAGAGTAGAATGAATGCCTTAATGTAAGAAAACAAAGCACTTCTATGTCAACAAATACTGATGAAACGACTTGGCAGACGTTTAAGCGTCTCTGGCAATTTATACGCCTTTATAAATCTGGCCTAATCGTTGCTGTTTTAGCATTAGTTATTAATGCAATATCAGATACTTATATGATTTCCTTGCTAAAACCGCTACTCGATGAAGGTTTTGGGAACGCTGAGTCTGATTTTTTACGCACGCTTCCATTGATTATTTTTGCTATGATGTTCATTCGTGGCATAAGTGGATTTGTCTCCACCTACTGTTTGAGTTGGGTATCTGGCAACGTAGTTATGCAAGTCCGTCGCATGGTGTTCAATCACTTTATGCATATGCCGGTGTCTTACTTTGATAAGGAAAAGACGGGCAATTTATTGTCGCGTATAACCTACGACTCAGAGCAAGTGTCAGCGGCAACTAGCCAAGCGTTGGTGAGCATTGTCCGTGAAGGCGCAAGTATCATTGGTCTGTTAGTCTTGATGTTTTACAACAGCTGGCAATTGTCGCTAGTGCTGTTTGCTGTTGCTCCCGTTGTAGCATGGGGTATTGGTGTTGTTTCTAAACGTTTTAGAAAAATATCCAAAAATATGCAGACCATGATGGGTAACGTAACTGCATCAGCAGAGCAGATGCTGAAAGGCCATAAAGTTGTGCTGAGCTATGGCGGCCAAGACATCGAACGTAAACGATTTGAAAAAGTCAGCAACCAAATGCGTCAACAAAGCATGAAGTTGGTGACGGCTCAAGCGGCGGCTAACCCTATCATCCAAATGATTGCATCACTTGCAATTGTTGCCGTTCTTTATTTAGCAAGTATTGATTCGATTAAAGAGCAGTTGACTCCAGGGACATTTACTGTTGTCTTCTCTGCAATGTTTGGTCTGATGCGCCCACTTAAAGCGCTGACTAACGTTACTTCTCAGTTCCAACGTGGTATGGCCGCGAGCCAAACGCTCTTCGCGTTAATTGACCTCGAGCCTGAGAAAAACGAAGGTAAGTTGACAGTTGAACGCGCAAATGGCGATGTTTCGGTTAAAAACGTAAGCTTTACTTACACTGGCGCAGAAAAACCAGCATTGGAAAATGTCAGCTTCGATATTCCAAGAGGAAAAACGGTGGCGCTAGTTGGCCGTTCTGGCTCAGGTAAAAGTACCATCGCGAACTTGTTCAACCGCTTCTATGATGTTGGCAGTGGATCTATCACATTAGATGGGCATGATATTCGTGATTACGAGCTAAAGAATTTACGTCAGCAATTTGCACTAGTATCGCAAAATGTTCATTTGTTTAATGACACGATAGCAAACAATATTGCGTACGCAACGGATGGCCAATACGAGCGCAGTGATATCGAGAAAGCGGCAACACTCGCGCATGCGATGGAGTTCATCAGTAAGATGGATGGCGGACTAGATGCGATGATTGGTGAAAATGGTGCTAGCTTGTCTGGTGGTCAACGCCAACGTGTTGCGATTGCGCGAGCTCTATTGCGTGATGCTCCAGTGCTGATTCTTGATGAGGCAACTTCGGCTTTGGATACCGAATCCGAGCGAGCTATTCAAGCTGCACTTGATGAGCTGCAAAAAGACAAAACGGTACTTGTAATAGCGCACCGCTTATCCACAATCGAGAAAGCCGATGAAATTCTTGTGGTTGATGATGGTGCCATCATTGAACGTGGCAACCACGCTGAGCTTATTAAGAAAAATGGTGCGTATGCACAATTGCACCGTATTCAGTTTGGTGAATAAGCGCGGTGATTGAAAAAATCTGGTTTGAAAACCATCCAATAAAATACCTCTTGTGGCCGCTTTTGTGGCCACTGAGTTTATTATTTGGAGCGATAAGCAAGTCAAAGCGAAAGCAATACCAAACTGGCCGCAAGCAAGCTTATAATGCGCCTATACCTGTTGTTGTGGTTGGCAATATCACTGCTGGTGGCAATGGTAAAACACCAGTTGTTGTGTGGCTTGTTGAGCAACTACAGCAAATGGGCTTTAAGCCGGGGGTTGTTTCTCGTGGTTATGGGGCAAAGGCTCCTGCCTATCCGTTAGTGCTAAAAGAAGATACGCCAGCGAAGCATTGTGGCGATGAACCTAAGTTGATTCATCGCCGTACGGGAGCACCTGTTGCGGTAGATCCTGTGCGTTCAAATGCTGTGAAAGCACTGCTAGATTTGGATGTGGATATCATAATTACGGATGATGGATTACAACATTATGCGTTAGGCCGTGATATTGAGTTAGTGATTGTGGATGGGAATCGCCGGTTTGGGAATGAAAGCCTGATTCCATTAGGTCCTTTACGTGAAGGTATTGAGCGACTTAAAGAAGTCGACTTTATCATCACCAATGGCGGTCAAGCGCATACGGGCGAAATCGCAATGGCTTTAGCACCCTCTAAAGCTATTAATCTTAAGACTAAGCAACATGTGGATGTCTCGGAGTTGAGAGATCTGGTCGCATTTGCGGGCATTGGGCATCCTCCGCGTTTTTTTCATACACTAAACTCGATGAACGCAAATGTTAAAGTCACAAAAGGTTTTGCTGACCATCAAGACTTTGATCAACAAGAATTAGAAGCATTGGCTCAACAAGGGACCAATGTGATTATGACCGAGAAAGATGCCGTCAAGTGCAGCCATTATGCGCAAGATAATTGGTGGTATCTGCCTGTATCTGCCCAGTTTGAGTCAAACGATGCAGAGCAAATTTTAAATAGAATAAAAGAGGTTAAAGCGGCTTATGGATCACCGTCTACTTGAGATTGTAGCTTGCCCTGTTTGCAAAGGTAAGCTGACGTACGATAAAGATAATCAAGAGTTGATCTGCAAATTGGATCGCCTTGCTTACCCGATCAAAGAGGGTATTCCAGTTCTGCTAGAGCCTGAAGCTCGCACTATGAGCATGGATGAGGGACGCTAATGTCTTTTACGGTTGTCATCCCTTCGCGCTACGCATCGAGCCGTTTGCCTGGTAAACCGCTAGCGGATATTGGTGGTAAGCCTATGGTTCAGTGGGTTTATGAACAAGCGCTACAAGCGGGTGCGGAAGATGTCATCGTTGCAACTGATGACGAGCGTGTTGCGAAAGCGGTTTCGTCATTTGGTGGTAAAGTTTGTATGACCTCTCCCCACCACGAATCAGGTACGGAGCGTCTTGCCGAAGTTGTTGAAAAGATGGCTATTCCGTCAGACCACATTATTGTTAATGTGCAAGGGGATGAGCCTTTGATTCCGCCGTCCATCATTCGTCAGGTTGCTGATAACTTATCTGGGTGTGAAGCCCCGATGGCGACGTTAGCTGTAGAAATAGACTCGGAAGAGGAAGTGTTCAACCCGAACGCTGTTAAAGTTGTCGCAGATGAGCAAGGCTATGCGTTGTACTTTAGTCGAGCAACCATCCCTTGGGATCGCGATAACTTTGCTAAACAAGACAAAACCATTGCCAACCCATTAATGCGTCATATTGGTATTTATGCTTATCGAGCTGGTTTCATTAATACGTATGTCAATTGGGCACCAAGTGCATTAGAGCAGATTGAGTGTCTTGAGCAACTGCGAGTGCTTTGGTACGGTGAAAAAATTCATGTGGCGGTAGCGAAAGAAGCACCAGCGGCAGGGGTTGATACGCCCGAAGACCTAGAAGCCGTGCGCGCGATTGTTGCAAAGCAAGCGTAACAAATGCTCAGATAGATTTAAGAATAAACAAGGCTCCTGAATTAGGAGCCTTTTTGTTTTCAGCCCTAAACCACCTACTTCAGTAGGTGGTTATCATCCGTTTCGGCTTTGCCTGTAAAACTACTCA
>NZ_JAWOUS010000023.1:0-51698 GCF_033339495.1 Vibrio sp. 2134-1 | reverse complement strand
ATGCCAGGCGACAACGTACAGATGACTGTAGAGCTAATCGCACCAATCGCAATGGACGAAGGTCTACGTTTCGCGATCCGTGAAGGTGGCCGTACAGTAGGTGCTGGTGTTGTAGCTAAGATCTTCGACTAATTCATAACGAATTAAACGAAATCTTGCACTGTTCTTCTTTTTGAAGAAAGCGCATCGAAAAGGGAAGCTTAGGCTTCCCTTTTTCATTTCTAGATTACATTTAGTTATAAGTGTTGAAATAAAAGACGTCACTTTTTCGATTTAAAAACAGAGTTTTACCGAATTTATTTCTTAACGCTTTTACTCACCCCTCTTAACCCTTTGATCTTTTCCTGCTGCGGTAAAATCGTTATAACCAAATATTCTGAGCGGACACCATAATGCGACTGGTAACAAGAACTATTCTTGTTTATATTGTTTGTCACAGATTAGTTTTATAGGTTTTTTGAGTATGTACGTTTGTCTTTGCCATGGTGTCTCCGACAAAAAAATCAGGAAGTTGGCGATAGATGAAGGCGTAACAGATATTAAAGGAATCAAAAAGTGCACGGCATTGGGCAGCCAATGTGGTAAGTGCATCAGACAGGCCAAGGAAATTTTAGCGGAAACTAGTTACACGGAATTTAAACAAGCCAGCTAATTGCTGTAAGTATGCAGTAATTATTTGCCTTACATTTTGACACCTTCTCATTTGCTTCTACATTTAAATGAAGCCAAAGAGGAGGGTTTTGTCATGAAAGGCGATCCAATCATCATTCAACATCTCAATAAAGTGCTCGGTAACGAGCTCGTCGCTATTAATCAGTATTTTCTTCATGCCCGAATGTATAAAGACTGGGGCTTAAAGCACCTAGCAGACAAGGAATATCACGAATCTATCGATGAGATGAAACATGCCGATCATCTAATTGAGCGTATTTTGTTCCTTGAAGGCTTACCGAACCTACAAGATTTAGGTAAGTTGATGATTGGTGAAGATACCAAGGAAATGCTCGAGTGTGACTTAAAGCTTGAAATGGCGGCTATTCCAGATTTAAAAGATGCGATTGCCTACGCTGAAGACATTCGAGATTATGTGTCTCGAGATCTCTTCCAAGATATTCTTGAAGATGAAGAAGAACATGTTGATTGGCTAGAGACGCAACTTGGCTTGATTGAAATGTCTGGTATTGAGAATTATCTCCAAGCGCAATACGTGGACGAAGAGTAACGATACTTTCTGAGTTTGCATACTCCAATAATAGTAATAAGAAAGAGCACCTGACTCGAAAATCAGGTGCTTAACCCCGTTATCTGGTCTAATCTCTTTTATTATCGGCTTTTTAAGGATATTGCTCGCAATCTTGCCTATGAAGTTTGATTTCTATCCGATAGAATTTATGCCCCCTTACCTAAAAATAAAAAAGAGAAACGTCCATGTCTGAAGACAACCACCAAGCAGCCACTCCAGAAGAAGAACATCGCCAAAAAGCATTGGATTACCATGCTTATCCAACTCCAGGAAAGATTGCTGTCGAACTGACAAAGCCTGCGGAAACGGCGGGTGATCTTGCCCTTGCATATAGCCCTGGTGTTGCAGAGCCAGTGCGTGAAATCGCACAAAACCCGGATAACGTGTACAAGTACACTGCAAAAGGGAACATGGTTGCTGTTATTTCTAACGGTACCGCTATTCTAGGTCTAGGTAACCTAGGTCCACTTGCATCTAAGCCAGTGATGGAAGGTAAAGCGTTACTGTTTAAGCGTTTTGCAGGTCTTGACTCTATTGATATTGAAGTTAAGCACCGCACGATCGATGAATTTGTTGATACTGTTGCGAGCATTGCAGACACTTTTGGCGGTATTAACCTTGAAGATATTAAAGCACCAGACTGTTTTGAGATTGAAAAACGTTTGATTGAGCGTTGTGATGTACCAGTATTCCACGATGATCAACATGGTACTGCTATTGTAACGGCAGCGGGTATGCTGAATGCAATCGAACTTCAAGGTAAGAAACTTGAAGATTCAACAATTGTTTGTCTTGGCGCTGGCGCTGCCGCTGTAGCGTGTATGGAGCTTCTGATCAAATGCGGCGCAATGCGCGAAAAAATCTACATGCTAGATCGCAAAGGTGTGATTCACACTCGTCGTGATGATCTTAATGAATATAAGCAGCTATTTGCGAACAATACAGATAAGCGCACACTAGAAGACGTGATTGAAGGTGCAGATCTGTTCCTAGGTGTATCTGGTCCAAACCTATTGCCAGCGGAAGCGTTGAAGTTGATGGCAGATAAGCCAATCGTATTCGCATGTTCTAACCCGGATCCTGAAATCAAGCCGGAACTTGCTCACGCAGTTCGTGATGACTTGATCATGGGTACTGGCCGTAGTGATTATCCTAACCAAGTTAACAACGTATTGTGTTTCCCATTCATTTTCCGCGGTGCTCTTGATGTGCGTGCAAGTGAAATCAATGATGAAATGAAACTTGCAGCCGTTGAGGCGATTCGTGAGCTAGCAAAAGAGCCTGTACCTGAAGCCGTATTGAAGGCTGCAGGTGTTGATAAGCTAGAGTTTGGTGCGGACTATATTATTCCAAAACCAATGGATTCACGTTTGCTACCACGTGTTGCAAAAGCGGTTGCTCAGGCGGCGGTTAATTCAGGTGTAGCTCGTATCGAGATGCCTGAAAACTACATGGCAGAGTAATATATCTTTCAGATGTGATACACAAAAATGGGACGCTATTGCGTCCCATTTTTTATGTCATTCATTTGGCTCGAGGCAAGAGTTATTACCTGAAACCTCTTATCAGGCTTTTTTATTCTTCGTCGAATGACTCAAATTCGATGCCCATTTCCGTCATCAGCGCTTTTACTTCTGTTGGAATATCATCAGGACGGTCTTTACGAAGGTCTTCATCTGTCGGAAGTGGCTGACCTGTGTACGCGTGCAAAAATGCCTCGCATAGCAATTCGCTATTGGTTGCATGGCGTAAGTTATTGATCTGACGGCGAGTACGCTCATCAGTTAGCACCTTTAAAACTTTTAGCGGGATAGAGACGGTAATTTTTTTTACTTGTTCGCTTTTTTTGCCGTGCTCTGCATATGGGCTAATGTATTCGCCATTCCAGTCAGCCATTGCACACCTTCATTTATGTAATCGGTTAAAAATAATTTAGGTGCTGATTTTAGCTGCATTTACCGCCATAAGCAAAGACATATAGACGTCTAGAAGTGTTGACGTCTCATTTTTTGACGAGTAAAGTGAACATAACAGCAAAGGAAGCGTGTTGATCACTTTATGTTACTCATTAGATATAGCGCATTCCTATTTAGAAGTCATTACCCGTGAAAGGATACACCCATGAGCACTCGCAAACCTGCGACCATTGCAGTACGCACTGGTATTGAATCAGACAGCCAATATCATGCTGTCGTTCCACCTATTTATCTTTCCACTAACTATGGTTTTCCTGCTTTTGGTGAAGTGCCCAAGTATGATTACACACGATCTGGTAATCCAAATCGCGGACTGTTGGAAAGTGCGCTATCTGAACTCGAGTCTGGAAAAGGAGCGGTTGTTACTAACTGCGGTACGTCGGCATTAAATTTATGGGTTTCCGCTTTTCTCGGCCCAGATGATCTCATTATTGCTCCTCACGATTGTTATGGTGGTACCTATCGTCTTTTTAATACCCGAGCTAACAAAGGCGATTTTAAGGTTCAGTTTGTCGATCAATCAGACGAACAGGCTTTAGATGCTGCATTGGCACAAAAACCAAAACTCATTTTGCTAGAAACTCCGTCAAATCCTCTGGTTCGCGTAGTGGATATTGCAGCTACTTGTGAAAAAGCGAAACAAGTCGGCGCGTTAGTTGCGGTGGACAATACCTTTTTGACACCCGTGTACCAAAAACCTTTAGAGCTAGGTGCGGATTTTGTTATCCACTCCACAACAAAATACATCAACGGTCATTCGGACGTAATTGGTGGGGTAATCATCACCAACACAGAAGCGCATGCAGAAGAGCTTGCATGGTGGGGCAATTGTATTGGTGCAACGGGTACACCATTCGATAGTTACATGACACTGCGAGGTATTCGTACGCTTGGTGCTCGTATGAGAGTACATGAAGAGAGCTCACAGCAGGTACTGGCTTACCTACAGAAACAAGCGTTAGTTAAAACTATCTATCATCCAAGCCTGCCGGAACATCCAGGTCATGACATCGCTAAAAAGCAGCAAACGGGCTTTGGCTCTATGTTGAGTTTTGAGTTTTCTGGTTCGTTTGAACAGTTAAAGGTGTTTGTGAAAGAGCTCCAACTGTTTTCATTAGCAGAGTCATTAGGTGGTGTAGAAAGTTTGATTTGCCACCCAGCATCCATGACGCACCGTGCAATGGGTGAGGAGGCGCTGGCGGAGGCTGGGGTCTCTCATCAACTATTGCGTTTGTCTGTCGGTTTGGAAGATGCACAAGACCTCATCACAGATTTAGAACAAGCGTTCGCTAAAGCTACCCAGTAATAGGAGACGATAACAATGACTGTACAACGTCAGCTGCATAAGTTTGGTGGCAGTAGCTTAGCAAACCCAGAATGCTACTTACGCGTTGTGGGTATTCTCAAGGAGTATTCGACAGAAAATGATCTTGTGGTCGTCTCTGCTGCAGGAAAAACCACTAATCGCTTGATTGAGTTTTTGGAAGGGTTAAATAAAGATGGCCGAATTGCGCATGAAGCGCTTCAAAGCTTGAGACAGTTCCAAACTGAGCTAATAGAAAGCTTGTTGGAGAGTGAAGCAAAAGAAGAGCTGTTAGCTTTATTACATGATGAGTTCAGTACTCTCTCGGAGCTGACTGCACCACTCACTAATGCGCAAAAAGCTGCGGTACTGGGACACGGAGAAGTATGGTCTGCTCGCCTATTGGCCGCGTTATTATCTCAACGTTCTATCCCTGCGGTTGCACAAGATGCACGAGCGTTTTTACGTGCAGAAGCGGGAACTCAACCAGAGGTTGATCGCGCTCGTTCATACCCTTTAATTAAAGAGATCCTCGCGCAGCATAACCATAAACGTGTGGTAATTACTGGCTTTATGGCTCAGAACGAGGCAGGAGAAACCATTCTACTTGGTCGTAACGGCTCTGACTATTCTGCAACGGTCATAGGCGCGCTTGCTGAAGTCAGTACTGTCACGATTTGGAGTGATGTTGCTGGTGTTTATAGTGCCGATCCACGTTTGGTGTCTGACGCTTGTTTATTACCGTTACTTCGATTGGATGAAGCCAGTGAACTTGCTCGCTTAGCTGCCCCAGTGCTACACAGTCGTACGCTTCAGCCTGTGGCGCAAAGTACCATGGACCTTAATCTCAAGTGTAGCTATCTGCCAGAGTCGGGTTCTACTCGTATTGAGCGTGTATTGGCATCTGGTCGTGGCGCTAAAATTATTACTTCACTGGATGATGTTTTATTGGTGCAGTTGTCTTTCATGCATGGGCACGACTTCGAAAAAACACAGAGTGATGTATTACAAGCGTTGCAGCGCGCGCAATTAGAGCCACTGGCATTTGAAGCTCAATCCGATCAGCACACGCTACGCTTGGCTTACACCGCAGAAATCGCCGGTGGTGCATTGAAACACTTGCAAGAGCTTGCGGTAGAGGCTGAAATTAAGCTAAAAGAAGGTTACTCGCTCTTAGCTGCGGTAGGTGCAGGCGTTACGAAAAACGCCAATCATTGCTTTGGCTTTTATCAGAAGCTAAAGCACTCTCCGGTAGAATTTATCTCTGAAACAGACTCAGGGCTGAGCCTAGTCGCTGTTTTGCGCCGTACTGATACTGAGGCGTTGGTTCAAACGATTCATAGCCAGTTGTTCCAAGCGCAAAAACGCGTGGCAGTGGCTTTATGTGGCAAGGGTAATATTGGTTCTAGTTGGTTAAATTTATTTGCGACGCAAAAAAGTGAGCTCGAAAAACGTCATGGTATGAGCTTTGATCTTGTCGCGGTTGTGGATAGCCAAACCTATTGGTTCGATGAGCAAGGTATTGAGGCGGCGAGTGTTGCTGAACGATTTGATGATGAAAGCATAGCAAACAATGGGGATTGGCTGGCACGTTTGGGAGCGCTTAAAAGCTACGATGAAGCCGTCGTGCTTGATGTTACCGCGAGTAAAGAGTTGGCTCAGCGCTACGTAGAAATCGCACAGCAAGGCATTCATTTGATTTCCGCTAACAAAGTTGCCGGTTCCGCAGATAGCCAGTACTACCATCAGGTTCAAGATGCATTCGCTAAAATTGGTCGTCATTGGCTATACAACGCAACGGTTGGTGCTGGGTTACCGATAAACCATACCGTGCGAGATCTTCGTGAAAGTGGGGATGAAATCGTCGCTCTATCGGGTATTTTCTCGGGGACGCTATCATGGCTGTTCCAACAGTTTGATGGTTCTGTGCCATTTAATGATTTAGTCGATCTTGCTTGGCAGCAAGGTTTAACCGAACCTGATCCTCGTTCTGATTTAGATGGCTCCGATGTAATGCGCAAGTTAGTCATCTTGGCTCGAGAGTCGGGCCTAGATATAGAACCAGACAGCGTTAAAGTTGAGTCTTTGGTGCCAGAAGAATTAAGAGAACTGAGCTTAGATGATTTCTTCGATAATGGAGCGTTGTTGAGTGAAATACTTCAAGAGCGTCTGACAAAAGCACAGAGAAACGATCAAGTGCTTCGCTATGTGGCGCGTTTAGAAAAAAATGGTAAAGCAACGGTGGGAGTCGAAGCGTTATCTCGTGAGCACGCGCTCGCCAACTTATTGCCATGCGATAACATTTTTGCCATAGAGAGCAAGTGGTACAAAGATAACCCTCTGGTCATTCGAGGACCAGGCGCAGGCAGAGAAGTGACAGCCGGCGCTATTCAATCCGACCTCAACCGATTGGCTGGTTTATTTTAAAGTTGCGATTGACCTAAAAACCCTGGAATTAATCCAGGGTTTTTTATTCCCCTATCAGTGCCATACTGAAGTCATAACCCGTGCAAAATGGTGAGATGATGCTCAAGTAGAAACTTGAACTATCTTCATTATTAACTTGAGAAAAATTCATAATTACAAGGTTGACATTAAATCGTATTCAATACATTCTGTAGACATATAGACGTCTAAACGTCGATTTTAAGGATTTGTTTTCGTGGCGGAGTGCCGCAGGGAGAGTAAGATGGGATATACGCACGCAGGCCATATCGACGCCTTGAACCAGAATATTGCTGAGTTATCAGATAACATCAATGTATCGTTTGAGTTTTTTCCGCCAAGCAGCGCTAAGATGGAAGAAACACTTTGGAATTCAGTGCACCGTCTTAAAACGCTTCAACCTAAATTTGTTTCTGTGACTTACGGTGCGAACTCCGGCGAGCGTGACAGAACACACTCCATCATTAAAGAAATTAAAGCAACAACCGGATTGGTTGCCGCTCCCCATCTCACTTGTATTGATGCGACTCGTGAAGAGTTGATTAATATTGCCGATGATTATTGGAACAATGGTATTGAAAATATCGTCGCTCTGCGTGGTGATATTCCTCCTGGTGGCGGTGCGCCTGATATGTATGCCTCGGATTTGGTTGAGCTGCTGAAATCACGCCACGATTTCGATATCTCCGTTGCTGCATTCCCTGAGGTTCACCCTGAAGCTAAAAGCGCTCAGTCTGACTTATTGAACCTAAAACGTAAGGTAGATGCAGGTGCAAACCGTGCTATTACTCAGTTCTTTTTTGACGTTGAGTCTTACCTGCGATTCCGTGACCGTTGTGTCGCAGCAGGAATTGACGTAGAAATTGTGCCAGGAATTTTGCCTGTATCGAACTTTAAGCAAGCGTCTCGCTTTGCGGCACAGAACAATGTGAAAGTACCAGGATGGATGAGTAAACAATTCGATGGCTTGGATGATGATCCGGTGACTCGCCAGCTTGTAGGAGCTAGCCAAGCTATTGATATGGTGCGTGTACTGAGTCGTGAAGGGGTTAAGGACTTTCACTTCTACACACTAAACCGTGCAGAGATGACTTACGCGTTATGCCATACGTTGGGTGTTCGTCCTCGCGCAGTAGTCGGTGCGTAAATCTGGTTTCAAAAAGATAAAAGGCTTGCCAAGTGGCAAGCCTTTTTCGTTTTATCAAAGCAAAAGGAGTTTAACCAATCACTTCAAGTTCAGTTAGAACTTCTTCTGCCCAAGTGATCCAAGTTTCACGTAACAGAAGGTTACGGCGAAGCGTTAGACGTTCTAGGCGAGCTTGTTTATCTAAAGTTGACGGCGTTGCGTAGTAAGCCGCTTCAATTTCTTTGTAGTGAGAAACCAGTTTGCGAGACTCTTCAACTAGCTCGGCGAGTTGGTCACGGAATGGAGCTGCAGGTTGAACGGCACATGCCATCAATTTCGCTGAAAACTCATCACGAACTGTTGGGTGTGCAGTTGGTTGATCAAACCACTCTCCTAAAGCGCTGCGACCAGCGTCTGTAATGGAGTAAACCTTGCGGTCTGGTTTGCCTTCTTGGGGTTCTAATACGCAAGTAACCAGTTCTTTCTCAGCCATTTTGTTGAGTTCACGGTACACCTGTTGGTGGCTTGCTTTCCAGAAGTAACCGATGCTAGCAGAGAATTCTTTAGTGATATCGTAACCGGTTGCGTCGCGAGTGCTAAGAACAGTTAAGATTACGTGTGGTAATGACATGTCTTCAATCCAAATGGTCAATAAACTTGTAAACAAGCTACTTATACTTTCAGCTGCGCTCTTACTGGCACTTGAGTTTTTTAATGTATAAGTAGCACCAACAATGTTGGTCCTGTCACCTTAAAGCCGTTTATCACCTAGAGAGATGGGGAGTCCCATCAAGGCTGGAGCAGGTATGATTGGATTTATGAGCTCTCAGCAGGCAAGTAGTATATAAATAATAAGCATGAAGTGGAATAGTAGGACAAAATTACCCTAAAAAACTAACATAATAATCAATAGTGTTAACTTGTGGTTTTTTATTCTTTTGTTTTGGTATTTTTTGGGTCTATTATGGTTTATTTGACTGCTTTTGTTTTGGTGCGATTATCCTGTGATAATAAAAAGCTGAGCATATGCCCAGCTTTTTATTAAAAATGAAACGATTAGCCTGTGTTGCGCATACCAGCAGCAATACCAGCAATCGTCACCATCAACGCTTCTTCCAAGTTTGCAGAGGCTTCTTCGGTTTGACGCGTGCGGTATAGCAGCTCTGCTTGTAGCATATTCAATGGCTCAACGTAGATATTGCGTAAGCGAATCGACTCGAGTCCCCAAGGGTCATGCTGCATCAAGTTTTCATTGTTCTCTACATTCAGTACCGCTTTGATGTCTTCTTGAAGCTGAGCACGAAGTTTTTCACCGAGTGGACGGAGCGACTCATCCACCAATCGCTCATCGTAGTAGCGAGAGATATCAATATTACACTTCGAGTACACCATTTCCAGCATGCCGAGACGAGTTGAGAAAAATGGCCATTCGCGGCACATCTCTTCGAGCAATGCTTGGTGGCCTTTATCGATCGAGTATTGAATCGCTTCACCTGCGCCTAGCCATGCAGGAAGTACCAAACGGTTTTGACTCCATGAGAAGATCCACGGGATTGCACGTAAGCTTTCTACTCCGCCCTTAGGGTTGCGTTTTGCAGGACGAGAACCAAGTGGCAACTTGCCGAGTTCGAGTTCTGGTGTTGCTTGGCGGAAGTAAGGCACGAAATCTGGCTCGCCACGAACCACATTTCGGTAAGACTCACAGCTTACTTCTGATAGCACTTCCATCAAGTCGCGCCATTCTTGTTTTGGCTCTGGTGGCGGTAACAAGTTGGCCTCCAGAATCGCACTTGCGTATAGGTTAAAGCTGTTTACTGCGACATCTGGGAGCCCCAGTTTAAAGCGGATCATCTCGCCTTGTTCTGTTACACGTAAACCGCCTTTCAAGCTTTTTGGTGGTTGCGACAAAAGCGCAGCATGCGCAGGTGCACCACCGCGACCGACTGTGCCCCCACGACCATGGAATAGAGTTAGCTCAACGCCTTCTTCCTCAGCCACTTTAACTAACGATTCCATCGCATGATACTGAGCCCAGCCAGCAGACATAACACCTGCATCTTTCGCTGAGTCAGAGTAACCAATCATGACCATCTGGTGGTTTTGGATAAAACCACGGTAAAGGTCAATCCCCATAAGCTGCTTGATGACCGATTCTGCGTTGTTCAAATCGTCTAGCGTTTCGAACAGAGGACACACATCCATGCGGTAAGGGCAACCCGCTTCTTGTAGCAGTAGATGAACGGCTAGTACGTCAGAGGCGGTACGTGCCATTGAAATAACGTAAGCGCCAAACGCTTCACGCGGTTGTGCTGCAACAATCTTGCAGGTATCCAAAACCTCTTTGACGGGTTCAGACGGTTCCCAATCACGAGGGAGAAGCGGACGTTTAGATGCAAGCTCGTTAGTTAGAAAAGCAATCTTATCTTGCTCACTCCATTGTTCGTAATCACCAATACCTAAGTAGCGAGTTAGTTCAGACAAGACGTCTGAGTGACGCGTGCTCTCTTGGCGGATATCAAGACGTACAAGATGGATACCAAATGCTTTTACGCGGCGTAGTGTATCCAGTAGTGAGCCGTTGGCTATTACACCCATGCCACATTCGTTTAGTGACTGGTAGCAGGCATACAGCGGTTCCCAAAGTTGCTCGACTTTTTGCAGTGGTGCTTTAACAGCCAGCTTTTGACCGTGGATCTTAGCATCGAGAATATCTTTGGTTTCATTGAGCAGAGTGCGTAATTGCTTCAGGATCGCACGGTATGGTTCGTGCTGATCTTCGCCAGCAAGTTCACGGACTTGATCGTTTGAAACTGTCATAGACAGCTCGCTGATCAACTCGTTGATGTCATTGAGATAAAGATCGGCGGCTTTCCAACGAGACAATAGTAAGACTTCACGCGTAACGTTGTGAGTAACAAACGGGTTACCGTCACGGTCACCGCCCATCCAAGAGGAGAAGTGCACTGGGCGAGCATCAATGGGTAAACCTTCTCCAAGGTAAGATTTTAGACGGTCATTCATCTCACGTAGGAAGTCCGGTACTGCTTCCCATAGAGAGTTTTCAACGACCGCAAAGCCCCACTTTGCTTCATCCAACGGAGTAGGGCGTTGTTGTCGAATCACGTCTGAATGCCAGCCTTGGGCAATCAGTTGCTCTAGGCGGCGTTCGGTTTTTCTGCGCTCTTTAGAAGAAAGATCGCTTAGCTCCAACTTTGATAAGCACTCGTTTATCTTGACCAGTTTGTTGATCATCGTGCGGCGCGTAATTTCTGTTGGGTGAGCCGTCAATACCAATTCAATATTCAGATCACGAACCGCTTGGGCAGTGTCCAGTTTGCTCACATCGTTTTGTACCAGTTTAGAAAACAGCGAGTTAATCGCGTCTGGTTCGCAAATGTGCTCTTCACAATGGCGTGAAATCGTGTGGTATTGCTCAGCGATATTGGTGAGGTTTAGAAATTGGTTAAACGCGCGAGTAACGGGCGTTAGCTGCTCATCAGGTAGATGTTTGATTTCTTCGATCAAGCTGTCCCTGTCTGCTTGATTCCCTGCTTGAGCTGATTTGGATAATTTACGAATGGTTTCCACTTTCTCGAAGATTTCTTCGCCATGGGCATCGCGAATGGTGTTACCCAATAAGTGGCCTAACATGCGCACATTACTTTTGAGTGCGGCGTATTTCTCGTTCATTGTCGTCCTGCCTCGTAAAAAAACTACATCCATTGTCCTTGTTAAGACTCCAATCTAGCGAAAAGCACCAGTTATAGTCAAATAAAGCAGACTAAGTTTGCAATTATTCCGCTGTCTCCTGATTTAGAGCAAATTTACGGCAGCCATAGAGTAAGAAGTGAAAATTAATTACAAAATAACAAGTTAAATAAGTGTTAAGACTAGCGCTGAATTGTGAAGATAAAAAGATGCAGCTCAATCGAGCTGCACAGACTTTCGAGCTTAAACGCGTATTAACAGCAGTACTTGACCATTGCCTTTGAAAGCACATCAATTGTGGGGTCGATAAAGTCGAAGGATAGAAACTCATCCGGTTGATGGGCTTGGTCGATTGACCCAGGGCCGAGCACCAAGGTTGGACACAACTGTTGTAGAAATGGTGCTTCAGTACAGTAGTTCACGGTTTCTGAACTGGTTTGGCAGATCTCTTCAACACCACCAATAAATGGGTGGTCATGTTGGCATTCGTAACCCGGAATAGGCTCATGCAATGGAATAATCTCCAGTCTCCCAGGCCATTTCGCTTCGACTTCTTTTAATGCTCCGCGCAACATGTTCTCTAAACCATCAAGGCTAATGCCGGGAAGAGGACGCACGTCGTAATGCAGTTCGCAGCAACCACAAATACGGTTAGCGCTGTCACCACCGTGAATGTGTCCAAGATTTAGGGTTGGGCTTGGAATGGCAAAACCCGGATGGTGATATTCTTTAATCAATTTGTCACGCAGTTGCATCATGGCGAACATGACTTCATGCATGATCTCAATAGCGTTAACGCCAAGCGCTGGGTCCGATGAGTGACCGGACTTGCCTGTTACGCGAATGGCATTTGCCACATGCCCTTTATGACCTCGAATTGGTACAAGGCTGGTGGGTTCACCAATGATGCAGTAATCCGGCTTAAATGGGGCGTTTGCTGTGAAATGTCGCGCGCCCAACATGGTGGTCTCTTCGTCACAAGTGGCTAATACGTAAAGTGGTTTGCTCTGCTTGCTCCAATCGACTTTCTTCACTGCTTCATAAATAAAGGCGAAAAAGCCTTTCATGTCTGCTGTGCCTAAACCGTAGAAGCGGTTGTCTTTTTCCGTCAGTTTATGCGGATCAAAATTCCATCGCCCTTGATCGAATGGCACGGTATCACTATGGCCAGCAAGTAAAAGGCCACCTTCTCCCTCTCCCATACGTGCGATCATATTGTGCTTGCCTGGCTCGACTTCGATCACTTCAACGCTAAAACCCAGATCTTTAAACCAAGATGCGAGTTTTTCGATGACTTTTGTATTGCCCTGATCCCAGCTCGGATCCGTGGAACTGATAGAAGAGGTGCTGATGAGTCCTTCATAGACCTCTAGAAAAGTTGGTAATTGCATGGATTCTTCAAATCTCCTGTTGACAGACAGACCACAAAAATGTAAAACACATATTAAATCATGTTTAATGAATAAAAAATCAAAATAAAGCAAAAATTAAATATGAATAGTCATTTGAGCCTTTAAGTATATGGATGTTACACAATGCTAAAAACCACGATTATTGGAGCCAGCGGTTACACAGGCGCAGAGTTAGCGTTAATGGTTAATAAACACCCACAACTCACGCTATCAGGTTTATACGTTTCCGCCAACAGTGTTGATGCGGGAAAGAGCATCGCGCAGCTGCACGGTAAGCTAGCGGGCATCATTGATATGCCAGTTTTACCACTAAAGGATCCACTGCAAATCGCTCAAGAATCGGACGTGGTGTTTTTGGCAACGGCTCACGAAGTCAGCCATGATTTAGCCCCGACTTTCTTGGAGGCAGGCTGTCAGGTATTCGATTTATCGGGTGCATTCCGTGTGAAAAGTGAAGGCTTTTACGACACTTTTTATGGCTTCGCACATCAACATAACAACTGGCTAGATAAAGCAGCATATGGCTTAGCAGAGTGGAACCAAGAATCAATAAAAACCACTCCTTTGATTGCAGTAGCAGGTTGCTACCCAACCGCTTCACAGCTTGCAATCAAACCTTTATTAGAACATGCGTTGCTTGATACCAACCAATGGCCAGTGATCAACGCAACCAGTGGTGTATCAGGTGCAGGGCGTAAAGCCTCCATGGTTAACAGCTTCTGTGAAGTCAGCTTGCAACCCTATGGTGTATTTAACCATCGTCACCAGCCAGAGATTGCTCAGCACTTGGGTTGCGATGTGATTTTTACTCCGCACCTCGGCAACTTTAAACGCGGCATTCTTGCCACTATCACCATGAAGCTTTCGCAAGGAGTGACAGAATCACAAGTGGCACAGGCGTTTGAACAAGCTTATCAAGGCAAGCCTGCGGTGCGTCTTAAAGGCGACGGTATTCCACGTATTCAGGATGTCGAAAATACCCCTTTCTGCGATATCGGCTGGAAGGTACAAGGCGAACACATCATTGTGATTTCAGCTATCGACAACCTACTTAAAGGTGCATCGAGTCAAGCGATGCAATGTCTCAATATTCATTACGGTTACCCAGAACTGACAGCGTTGCTGTAGTCGTTGAAAGAGGGAAATGCGATGACGCAAACCAATCAAGCTCCTTTAGTCATTAAGCTAGGTGGTGCAGCTCTATCATGCACTCAAACCTTAAGCCAACTTTTTGGTGCCATTGCGGCTTACCAAAAATCGGCACAGCGACAAATCGCCATCGTTCATGGCGGTGGCTACCTAGTTGATGAGTTGATGGCAAAGCTTCAGCTTGAAACCGTTAAGAAAAACGGTTTACGCGTAACGCCTTACGATCAAATTCCTGTGATTGCAGGCGCGCTTGCAGGCACTGCGAATAAGTTACTTCAAGGTCAAGCGATTGCGGACGGTCTTAACGCTGTGGGCCTTAGCCTTGCGGATGGTGGTTTGTGTCTTGTTGAAGAACTTGACCCAGAACTCGGCGCGGTAGGCAAAGCATCACCGGGTGACTCAGCACTATTACAAGCGGTGCTAAACACAGGTGCACTGCCGATCATCAGTTCAATTGGTTTAACCAAAGATGGCCAGATGATGAATGTGAATGCTGATCAAGCAGCAGTCGCGGTTGCGGGCGCATTAGATGCGGAGTTAGTCCTGTTATCAGACGTGAGTGGTGTATTAGATGGAAAAGGCCATTTGATCAAAACCCTGTCAGAGCAGCAAGCTAACTCGTTGATCGATGGACATGTGATCACCGATGGCATGATCGTCAAAGTTAAAGCCGCTTTGGAGGCCGCCAATGATCTTGGCCGTCCAATTGAAGTCGCGACCTGGCGTTACCCAGAAAAATTAGCACAGTTATTCGCTGGTGAAAGTATTGGTACTCAATTCTTGCCTCAATAAGCATCAGCAAAAGAATTCAATATTAGGAAGTCGTAGTTGGCACTGACCGCCGAGCGCAGCGCCAGTTAAGTTTGGAGAAAAAACATGAGCAAAGTGAACGTAAATAAAGTGGTAGTCGCATACTCAGGCGGTCTAGATACTTCAGTAATTATCCCGTGGCTAAAAGAGAACTACGACTGTGAAGTAGTGGCTTTCGTTGCCGATGTTGGTCAAGGTGCCGAAGAGCTAGAAGGCATTGAAGCGAAAGCAAAAGCCTCCGGTGCTTCTGAATGCTACATCGCTGACCTGAAAGAAGAAATGGTCGCAGACTACATTTACCCAACGCTAAAAACCGGCGCGTACTACGAAGGTAAGTACCTGCTAGGTACATCAATGGCGCGTCCAATCATTGCTAAAGCGCAGGTTGAAGTGGCACGTAAAGTGGGCGCGGACGCACTGTGTCATGGCTGTACAGGTAAAGGTAACGACCAAGTGCGTTTCGAAGGTGCATTCGCAGCACTAGCACCGGACTTACAAGTGATTGCACCTTGGCGTGAGTGGGACCTAGTGAGCCGTGAAGAGTGTTTGGATTACCTCGCTGAGCGTAATATTCCTTGTTCTGCGTCTCTTACTAAGATCTATTCACGTGATGCAAATGCATGGCACATTTCGACGGAAGGCGGCGTTTTAGAAGATACTTGGAACGCACCAAACGAAGACTGCTGGGTGTGGACTGTCGACCCAGAGCAAGCGCCAAATGAAGCGGAATACGTCACGCTGAAAGTAGAAAAAGGTGAAGTGGTCGAAGTTGATGGTGAAGCGATGACACCATACAACGCACTGGTTTACCTAAACGAGAAGGGCGCTAAGCACGGTGTTGGCCGTATCGATATCGTGGAAAACCGTCTTGTTGGAATGAAGTCTCGTGGTTGCTATGAAACACCGGGAGGCACCATCATGATGGAAGCGCTGCGCGCTGTAGAGCAGCTTGTGCTAGACAAATCATCATTCGAATTCCGTGAGGAGCTAGGTCTAAAAGCGTCTCACCTTGTATACGATGGCCGTTGGTTTACGCCACTATGTAAATCGATCCTTGCTGCTTCAGAAGAGCTAGCGCAAGACGTTAACGGTGAAGTGGTTGTTAAGCTTTACAAAGGTCAAGCGACAGTGACGCAAAAACGTTCTGACAACAGCTTGTATTCAGAAGAGTTCGCGACTTTTGGTGAAGATGAAGTTTACGACCAAAGCCATGCAGGTGGGTTCATCCGTCTTTACTCGCTATCAAGCCGTATTCGTGCATTGAACAGCCAGAAGAAATAATCCCTTAACATCCATCTTGGATTGAATAAAGACCCGCCATTTATAGGCGGGTCTTTTGGTTTCTAAAAGCGGGTACCTAAATTTGGCTTGAATATATATGTAAAAATATTGAATTTATACTTTATTTTTTATCGAAATTGCCGTAACGTTGACCCATAAGAAAAAGTGAGCAAATGACCATCAAATTGGTTACTACTCATTCGAGAACGTTAGAGTAAGCAATAGTCATCAGGAGAGACGCAATGGCATTATGGGGCGGAAGATTTACCCAAGCGGCAGACACCAGATTTAAAGAGTTCAATGATTCGTTGCGTTTTGACTACCGATTGGCTGAGCAAGACATCGTAGGTTCAATCGCATGGTCTAAAGCTCTGCTTTCTGTTGATGTGCTATCGGCAGAAGAACAGCAAAAACTGGAACTTGCTTTAAATGAGCTGAAGTTAGAAGTGATGGAAGACCCTCACCAAATTCTTCGCTCTGATGCAGAAGATATCCACTCTTGGGTTGAACAGCAGCTAATCAGTAAAGTGGGAGATTTAGGTAAAAAACTCCACACTGGGCGTTCTCGTAATGACCAAGTCGCCACAGACTTGAAACTTTGGTGTCGTCAGCAAGGTCAGCAATTGTTGATTGCTTTAGATCGCCTACAAGCACAAATGGTCCATGTTGCTAAACAGCACCAAGGCACCGTATTGCCAGGCTATACTCATCTTCAGCGTGCTCAACCTGTAACCTTTGCTCACTGGTGCTTGGCTTATGTTGAAATGTTCGAGCGTGACTACTCTCGTCTGAATGATGCCTTACAGCGTCTCGACACTTGTCCACTTGGCTCGGGTGCGTTAGCGGGAACGGCTTATCCGATTGACCGCGAACAATTAGCACATAATCTCGGTTTCCAACGTGCTACGCGTAATTCACTCGATTCGGTTTCAGATCGTGATCATGTGATGGAACTGATGTCGGTGGCGTCGATTTCTATGCTTCACCTTTCTCGTCTTGCAGAAGATATGATCTTCTACAATTCAGGCGAGTCAAACTTCATTGAGTTAGCGGATACGGTGACATCTGGTTCGTCATTAATGCCACAGAAGAAAAATCCAGATGCACTTGAGTTGATCCGTGGTAAGACAGGGCGTGTCTATGGCGCATTATCGAGCATGATGATGACAGTTAAAGCCTTGCCATTGGCGTACAACAAAGACATGCAGGAAGATAAAGAAGGGTTGTTTGACGCTTTAGATACATGGAACGACTGCATGGAAATGGCAGCTCTGTGTTTTGACGGTATTAAAGTGAATGGCGAGCGCACACTAGAAGCGGCGAAACAAGGTTACGCAAACTCGACGGAGTTAGCTGATTACTTAGTGGCGAAAGGCATCCCATTCCGTGAAGCTCACCACATCGTCGGTGTTGCGGTCGTTGGTGCTATTGCTAAAGGTTGTGCGTTAGAAGAACTGTCTATCGAAGAGTTAAAAGCCTTCTCAGAGGTCATTGAAGCGGATGTGTATGACATCCTGACTATCGATTCGTGTTTGGAAAAGCGTTGTGCTTTGGGTGGTGTTTCGCCTCACCAGGTCGCTTACGCGGTAGAACAAGCGGATAAGCGCCTGAGCCAGCGTGACAGCTCGGCGGTGAAAGTGCGTCCTGCACGTTTGACGGACATTGAAACGTTGGAAGGTATGGTTGCTTACTGGGCGAACCTTGGTGAGAATCTTCCGCGCTCTCGTAATGAGCTCGTGAGAGATATTGGCTCTTTCGCGGTGGCTGAGCATCATGGTGAAGTGACGGGTTGCGCTTCTCTATATGTGTATGACTCAGGGTTGGCTGAAATACGCTCTCTTGGTATCGAAGCGGGCTGGCAAGGCCAAGGGCAGGGCAGTGCGATTGTGAACTATTTGGTTGAGAAAGCGCGCCAGATGGCGATCAAGAAAGTCTTTGTTCTAACGCGAACGCCTGAGTTCTTTATGAAGCAAAGCTTTTTACCGACATCGAAGTCATTACTGCCGGAGAAAGTTCTGAAAGATTGCGATCAGTGCCCACGTCAACATGCATGTGATGAGGTAGCGCTTGAGATCAATTTAATGGAGCAAGTGATCCAAAAAACGCATGTGGCATGAACTGAAGTTGTGGAGTGATTTTATTAGCATTCAATGACATAGTCATTTTCCTGCTTACTTACATCAGTATTCGCTAAAAAAATCGAAAAAATTTGGAACCTTTGAGAGGAAGCCCGGTCTATTAAAGTACCACTGCTTTTTCTTAGAAGAATCTAAGAGAGCCCCAGAACTGACATTGGTTTTGGGGCTTTTTTCTATCTGTCACTTTTCTCTTTTTTATTCGCCTTTTTTTGTCCCCGTCGACGCTGCCAAGGCAAGATGACAAAACGCATCCATAAGTGTAAAAACAACAAAACGTTGAAAGCGAAGCCGGCAAAGATCAAAGCGATCGACTCGATGCTTTGTGGATCATCTTTGAGCGTAAACCACCATACAATCCAACACAGTACAGAAAGTACCGTCAATTGATCCAAGCATCGTTGGCAACGTCCAAGTTTTTTCCAAAACCAATGTTCTTCGCAGCGGCGACAAGTCATAGTGTTTTCCAAACCATTAGTGTTGCTTCAGATTATATATCTAACTATATGGTGGAAAGCGTTTCTTGTACCGGACTTAGAGAGCTATGACACAACCAAAAATGGAAAGTTAGCTTTGTAAAAGCTTTGTGGCACGTAATTGATGTATGGTGCTCTGTCAGTCTTTAACAGGAAATATAATGATGTCGACAGAGTTGAAACTTGCGCTAAGTATCGCTGGTGGGTTCTTTATGATCGGTGTTGTCGCGATTTGTATGGTTAGCCGCTATGCAATGATGGCAGCGTAAGAGAGATTTCATTGCGCCAAAGTAGTAAAGCAAAACCTCGTTGATGACGAGGCTTTGCTTATATTTAGATAGAAGCCTGAAAGCGTTAGCAGCCAGGGCCGCAGTCAAGACAATGTTTCACCATTTCTGGCCCTAAGTGTAGTTTTGCATTCAAATCACGTAGAGCGGTGCGGACGCCTTCTTCAATCACTGGGTGATAGAAGGGCATATCTAACATCTCAGAAATCGTCATCCTATTTTGGTGCGCCCATGCTAAAAGGTGAGCAAGATGCTCTGCATTCGGGCCCATCATTTCTGCACCTAAAAAACGTCCAGTGCCTTGCTCTCCGTAGACATGCAGAATGCCTTTATTACGAAGCATGACGCGCGAACGTCCTTGATTTTCAAACGAGACTTCACCGGTTGCGAAACATCCACATGTGCCTAGACGTGTTTCTAGTTGTTTATATGTTTCGCCAACCATAGCAATTTGAGGGTCGGAGAACACGGCTGAAATTGGTGAGCGACGCAGACCCGCACGAATATCTGGGAAACGGCCTGCGTTGTCTCCAGCAATACGGCCTTGGTCAGCGGCTTCGTGCAGCAGTGGAATTTGGTTACTTGCATCACCTGCGATGAAGATGCTCTCTACCGAAGTTTGCAATGTATAGTGATCCGCCGTTGGTACGCCACGTTCATCGAGCGCCACATTGGTGTTCTCGATCGCCAGCTTATCGACGTTTGGACGACGACCCGTTGCGGCCAATACGTAATCGACAACGAAAGTTTCTAATTCGCCATCATGGTTGATGAATTGGATTTCGACCTTGTCTTCGCCGTCATTGTCTGACGAAGCAATGCGTTTCATGCTTTCGACTTTTACATCTGCATCAAGGTAGAACTCTTCCTTAAAGGCTTTATCTGCATACGCCATCACCTCTGGGTCTGTCAGTGGGCCCACTTGTCCTCCAAGGCCAAAGAGCTTCACGTTCACTCCTAGGCGGTGTAAAGCCTGACCCAATTCAAGGCCGATGACTCCTGGGCCAAATACTGCCACGGACTCTGGTAAGTCATCCCAGTCAAATACATCATCGTTAATCACTAGGCGATCACCCAGTTCATTCCAAGCTGCCGGATATGTCGGACGAGATCCTGTCGCAATAACAATGCGCTGTGCGGTGACCTGAGTATGATCATCTATGATGAGAGTGTGGTCATCGGCAAACTTCGCGTAGCCCGATAGTTTGTCTTCAGCGGGAATATCATCGACACTTTCAAGCACAAAGCCAACAAAACGATCGCGTTCGCGCTTTACACGATCCATAACTTCTCGTCCGTTAATTAGTACTTCACCTTGCGGGTGTATCCCAAATCCAGGTGCTTTTTCGATTTGATGAACACTTTCTGCTGCCGCAATTAACAGCTTAGACGGCATGCATCCGACACGAGCACAGGTTGTTCCGTAGGGACCGCCCTCAATCATTACCACGCTGTTGGTATGAGCTTTTGCTGCTCGATAAGCACCAAGACCAGCCGTCCCGCCACCAATAACCGCTACGTCGACATTAACTTGTTTCATCGTGAACTCTCGCTTTTGTTTTAAGCCAAGCTAGCAACATTGAGCTTGGAGAGTGAATTGGATAAGTAGTCACCTTATTGGCAGATGACTACTTATCTAGACTAGTAGAAGAAGTGGTTTAGGGTTGGCCTCCGAGCCAAAGGCACCGGAGACCGAGGGTGTAGGCTATGGACAGCTTAGCCTAGATACGCTTCTAGCTCTTCGCTACCGCCGATGTGCTTGCCACCGATAAAGACTTGTGGAACAGTCGTGCGACCAGATATAGCTCGTAGACTAACTGTTGTTGCGTCTTTACCCAGAATCACTTCTTCATATTGAAGACCGTGGTCAATCAGATTTTGTTTCGCTTTCATACAGAAAGGGCAGCCTGGTTTAGTGAACACCGTGATGGATTCTTGCGTTTTGTAGTCAGGCGCTATGTAGTTCAGCATCGTATCTGCGTCTGACACCTTGAATGGGTCACCTGGTTCGTTTGGCTCAATGAACATTTTTTCCACTACGCCATCTTTTACTAGCATGCTGTAACGCCATGAACGTTTGCCAAAGCCGATGTCATTTTTATCCACTAACATACCCATGCCATCGGTGAATTCACCATTACCATCCGGGATGAAGGTAATGTTTTCTGCTTCTTGGTCTTGTTTCCATGCATTCATCACGAACGTATCATTGACCGAGACACAAATAATCTCATCCACTCCGTGCTCTTTAAATACAGGGAACAATTCGTTGTAACGAGGTAGATGGCTTGATGAACAGGTTGGAGTAAATGCACCCGGTAAGCTAAATACGATGACGGTCTTACCTTTAAATAGCTCATCGGTCGTTACATTCACCCAAGCGTCACCTTGACGAACTGGAAAAGTAACTTGAGGGACTTGTTGACCTTCTTTAGATACAAACATAATGATTTCCTTTAACTATTTTAAATTATGCGTATAGAGCTTAGCGTTTTTCGTCGCTCTGTTTCGTTTTGTTGAGCCCATTATTGTAAAAATCCTTTGATAGCTCTAATCGTTTGGTGTTATGGTTTTGATAGGTATTAGCTATTGTTATAGAAGCGAAGCGTGAATTATGAATATTCGAGATTTTGAGTACTTAGTTGCACTTGCGGAACATAAGCACTTTCGCAAAGCGGCAGAGGCATGTTTTGTTAGTCAGCCAACACTGAGTGGGCAAATTCGTAAACTAGAGGATGAACTCGGGACCACGCTTTTAGAGCGAAGCAGCCGACGTGTTTTGTTTACCGATTCAGGGTTACAGCTGGTGGAGCAGGCTAAACGCATCTTAAGTGAAGTGAAAACCTTCAGAGATATGGCAAGCGGTCAAAGCGGAGCCATGACTGGACCGATGCATATTGGTTTCATCCCGACGGTTGGGCCTTATCTATTACCCAAAATTCTGCCGCAGATAAAAGAAGCATTTCCTGAGCTGGAGCTATTTCTGCACGAAGCTCAGACACATCAATTAGTGCGTCAATTGGAAGAAGGCAAACTAGATTGCTTAGTTTTAGCTTCGGTTGATGAAACTGCGCCATTTAAAGAGATCGAAGTGTATCAAGAGCCATTAAGTGTCGCAGTGCCATGTGACCACGAGTGGGCCTCTCTCGACCATGTTGATATGTTGGAGCTGAATGGTAAAACCGTTTTAGCGTTGGGAGACGGCCACTGTCTGCGAGATCAAGCGTTAGGTTTTTGTTTTGCCGCTGGTGCAAAAGACGATGAGCGTTTTAAAGCCACCAGCTTGGAGACGTTACGCAACATGGTTGCTGCCGGTGCGGGGATTACGTTATTGCCTCAGCTTTCTATCCCTAATGAGAAGCAAAAAGATGGCGTATGCTACGTACCAGCTGTTAACCCAACCCCCTCGCGTAATATCGTTCTCGTATACCGTCCGGGCTCACCATTACGAGCTAGGTTTGAAGCTTTAGCAGCGAAGATTAAAGAGTTGTTGGCTTCTTATCCATCATTGAATGCTGCAGCATAAGAAGCAGACATAAAAAAGGGAGAGCTTGATGCTCTCCCTTGTGCTTTTGTGATTTAGAACAGTTCTTCTGCGCCAGAGCCTGAAGAATAAATACTATCTTCTAAACGGTCGCCAGCGTATTCGGTAGGCTCCGTGCCTTTTTCAAAGTATTCGAACATTGATGTGCTATCTACCTTGTGCGTTAGCATACCGCTGTTGCGATCAATACGAACTCGAATAATATCCTCTGGAATATTTTTACCTTGCTCCGGCGTCCCTTCTAGCGCAACACGCATGAAGTCAATCCAAGCAGGCTCTGCGGTTTTCGCACCCGACTCGGCACCAGAAATTTGGCCTTGCCCTAGGTTGCTGTTAACAGTGGTGCGGCCAAGTGCACGTGAGTGATCATCAAAGCCAACCCAAGCTATCGCAACGACACCAGGTCCATAGCCATTGTACCAAGCATCCTTGGAATCATTCGTTGTACCCGTTTTACCCCCGATATCACGACGACCAAGTTTTTGCGCGCGCCAGCCTGTACCATTCCAACCTGTGCCTTCACGCCAGTTACCGCCACCCCAAATGTTGCTGTACATCATCTCACGCATTAAGAATGCATTCTGTTCAGAGATAACTTGCGGTGCATATTGAGGTTCATCATTTTCAAGGGCATTGTCTGTTGCTAGGCCATCAATTGCGACGTCTTGTTCGCCAAATTCATCAGCGTAGCGATTTTCTGGCTGCTCGCTCATTTGCGGGCAATCCTTATGACAAACACTCTTTGGATTGGCTTTAAACAGTACTTCACCGAATGCATCTTCCACGCGTTCTACATAGAATGGTTCAACGTAATAACCACCGTTCGCAAACACAGAGTAACCTTGTGCCACTTTCATTGGTGTTAAGCTGCCAGCTCCGAGTGCGATGGTCTCAGAGCGTGGTACTTGGTTAATATCAAAACCGAAACGAGTAAGGTACTGACGTGTCTCCTCGAGGCCAACTTCACGGAGTGTACGCACTGCCATGACGTTTTTTGATTGAGCTAAGCCGAGGCGAAGACGCGTTGGACCACCATAAGTTGGTGGTGAGTTTTTTGGTCGCCAAGCTGAACCAGAACCTGCATCCCACTTGTTAATCGGCGCATCGTTAATCAAAGTGGCTAGAGTCAGCCCTTTGTCAATTGCTGCCGAGTAGATGAAAGGCTTGATACTTGAACCAACCTGACGCACTGACATGGTTGCACGGTTAAACTTGCTGTGCACAAAGTTGAAACCACCAACCAGCGACAATATCGCGCCATTTTCTGGGTTCATCGCAACAAACGCGGTGTTTGCTGTCGGCACTTGGCTCAGTTTCCAGCTCAGTGTTGTGTTGTCATCTTCATCGGTTTCACTTACTTCGCGAACCCAAACTTGTTGACCTGTCGCTAGCACATCATGCGCTGACTTTGGTGTTGAGCCTTGGCGGTTATCAGTAATGTACTTACGCGCCCAGTGCATTCCAGTCCAAGGGATGGTTTGCTCTTCATGGTTCTTAACCCATACTTGTGCCGTCTTATCATCGACTTTCGTCACAACCGCAGGGTAAAGGTCACCATAAGTTGGCTGTTTCTTCAGGTGCTTTTCTATTTGCTCATTGTCCCAGGCCGCTTCCCCTTCTTTCCAAAGCACACTTTCTGCACCACGGTAGCCATGACGTTCATCGTATGACAAGAGGTTATTTACCGCAGACGTATTTGCAGCATCTTGCAGTTTAGAATCCACAGTCATGTAGATATTCAAGCCAGAGGTATAAGCTTCTTCTTCACCGTATTCTTTTACTGCCCATGCACGAGCCAACTCTGCTACGTAAGGTGCGGAAAGCTCAATCTCAGCGCTATGATAACGCGCCACAATAGGCTCATTGCGTGCTTCGTCATACTGCTCTTGTGTAATGTATTTCTCATCAAGCATTCGCATTAATACAACGTTACGGCGTTTTGTTGCGCGCTCAAGAGAGTAAATTGGGTTCATGGTTGATGGCGCTTTTGGCATACCAGCGAGTGTTGCAATCTCACTTAACGTCAATTCATCAAGGCTCTTGCCAAAATACACTTGAGCGGCAGCACCAAAGCCATATGAGCGGTAACCAAGGAAGATTTTATTGACATAAAGCTCCATGATTTCTTGCTTACTTAAAAGCTGCTCAATATGGATAGCAATAAAAATCTCTTTAATCTTACGCATGATCTTCTTCTCATTAGATAAGAAGAAGTTACGAGCTAGCTGTTGCGTAATCGTACTTGCACCCTGTTTAGCCGAGCCTGAAACCGCAACAACAACCGCTGCACGAGTGATGCCGATAGGGTCGATACCAGGATGCTCATAGAAACGACTATCTTCGGTTGCGATGAGCGCGTGAATTAAGTCTTGAGGAATTTCGTCATAAGTAACAGGAATACGACGCTTTTCACCGAACTGTGCGATCAGCTTCCCGTCTTGACTAAACACCTTCATAGGTGTTTGTAATTCAACGTCTTTTAGAGTTGCAACATCTGGCAATTCAGGCTTCACGTACTGATAGAAGCCAAATATTGTGGTGACTCCAAGAATTATGCAAATCAATGTTAAAAATAATAAACGCTTTATGAACTTCACCGGAGAATCCCTGATTGGTTGAGGCTGTGTAACGGCAAACCCTTGTACTCTTAGGTCAAAAATTTAGCACATAAGAGATATTAACTCTTATTTGGATGCTAATAACAACCTTTGCACGAAGAAATTTCGGAGCGAGAGTAAGAGATGGATAAGCTAATCGTTACCGGCATCGATATAGGCCATAACAGCCTCAAAGCCGTAGTACTTAAACCCACAGGCAACAATTACGCTCTGTTGGGTTACAAAGAAATATTACTAAAGGAAGGTATTGTCGCTGAAAATAACACCATAAATCATCAAGAAATTGTAAAGACCCTCAAGCAGATAAAAAAAGAACTGCCTTTTGGTGCTAAAAAAGTTGCGATCTCAGTTCCTGATAACTCGGTAATTAGCAAGAAACTGCAAATAGAACAAAATCTTGAAGAGAGTGAAGTTGAGTTTGCAGTGATACAAGCCTTTTCTCATCAATCGCCATTCCCTGTCGAAGAGCTGAGTTTAGACTTCGTTCGTCTTCGCGCTGAGGGCGGGCAGAGTGGCAGTGATAGCTATCAAGTGTTTGCGACAAGAAAAGATGTGGTAGAAGGCCGAGTCGATGCATTACAAAAGTCCGGACTAAAACCTGTTTTAGTGGACGTGCATTCGCAAAGCCTTGGTCATATCTGGAAGCTCACCGCCGATCGCTTTCCTGACAAAAACAAATACTGCTTACTCGATATTGGCACTTTATCGAGCTCCTTCACCATGTTTACCGAACAAGGTGAACTGTTTCACAAAGAGTTTGCTTACGGCACACGCGGAGCAAACAGCGCTTCTCCAGTCGATTTTCTGTCCGATGATGCTCAGGAGAAAACAGAGCTGTTTAACCGTCAAATCGTAGAGCGAGTAAAGCGCCAGATGCAGCTCTATACCTCAATCAATGGCTCACAAAACATCAAGGGTATCTGGTTATCAGGGGAAGGGGCCTCCACTCCCATGCTCGCAGAGGAGTTGTCTCAACAATTGTCGTTAGAGTGTGAATTGCTAAATCCGCTAGGGCTATTTGAGATGAAGGTGTCTAAGCGTAAGCGTCGTGCTGTGGATTGGCAGCATTTCTCAACAGCAGCCGGACTGGCCGTTCGTGGCATTCATTGGCTAGGAGGCGCCCGTGCTTTATCGCATTAATTTACTTCCTTGGCGAGAGAATCAAAGAGAAGAGCACCGACGTCGTTTCATCAGTTTGGTCGCATTAGGTATGTTGGTCGCTGTTGGCATCCAGTGGGGTATTGGAAAGTTTTTTGAGTACCAACAAGATCAACAACAGGAGCGGCTCGATTACCTCACTCACTACATTGCCGAACTCGACCAGCGTATTGAAGCAATGAAAATTGCAGAGCAAGAGCACAGCAAAATCCTCGAACGTCTAAAGGTCGTTGAAGGTTTACAAAACGGACGAAACAAAACGACCGAGTTCATGAACTTAATGCCTGCCGTTATCCCTGAAGGTGTATATGTCGACAAGATCAAAATGAATGATCTGGAAATTGAGATCTCTGGGATCTCAGATAGCACTCCAAAACTTGCCACGATGCTAGACAACATGGAGCGCTCGGCCAAGTTGAACGACGTAGAAATGCATTCCATCGTTCACGGCAAAGCCCGTTTTGGGAAAGAGTTTCAAACATTCAAAGTGTCTTTCATGTTCAAAGTAACGGAGAAGAAATTGGAGGCTCAACGTGGTTGATTGGCAGGATCTCGAAATAGATGAAATGGCCGAGTGGCCATTGTTGCCCCAGATTGTAGTAATCGCGCTTCTGATCATGGTGATTCAAGGCTTAGGTTATTGGTTTTACCTTAAACCGAAAGACGAACAGTTGAATCACTTGATCCAGCAGGAGCAGACACTCAAGGTGGCATTGAAGATCAAAGCGAACAAAGTGGCAGCGTTGCCTCAGCTTCAATCTCAATTGGATGAACTTACCACCCGTTACGAGTTATTACTGCAGCAACTGCCTGCGCAAAAAGAGCTGGCTACAATGCTCGCTTCAGTGAATGAACTTGGCATCGACAATAAGCTGACTTTCACCCGAATCGACTGGGGCGAAAAACAATCAGAGCACTTCCTTTATCGTCTCCCTTTAAACATAGAGTTAACGGGCGACTTTCATGACATCGGCCATTTTTCTCAGGCGATAGCGACGCTACCTCGAATCATCACGTTTAAAGATGTGACTTGGCAACGTGTCAGCCAAGAGAGCGAAACCCTGCACTTTCGGGTGCGCGCTAACACCTATCAGTTTAAGCCGGAGGAGACGAAAAATGACAAGTAAGTCTTTGTTGCTGGTACTGATGGGTTCTCTATTGATGGGTTGCCAGGCGAATGATGAATCATTGACGGATTTTATTCGAGGAGTGGAAACACAGGCGCGTCGAGAGGTCGAGAAGCTTAAGCCCGTAGACAAGTATGTTGCAGTCACGTACGCACCGGAAGTACAGCGTGCACCCTTTGAATTACCCAAAGAAGCCACCATCGCGACTCAGCCAGTTGCAAGAAAAGATTGTTGGCAACCGCCCTCAAGAAGGCGAACTGGAAAATTAGAAAGATTCCCATTAAGCCAATTACGTTTGAAAGGGGTCATGGGCATGGATAACACGGTTTCTGGCCTCGTTCAGGCTCCCAATGGCACCGTCTATAAAGTTAAGCCGGGTCAATACCTTGGACGCAATAATGGCAAAGTGACCCATGTCAGCCACTCCTATTTGTTGATTAATGAAACGTTGCCCGACGGCTTAGGATGTTGGCAAAAACGTAAAGTTAAGTTGGCTTTGAGATAGCCCCATTTATTTTTGATATTGAGTAATGAAAATGAGACAAGGATTAACACGTACACCAAGGATACTTACTGGGCTCTTCTCCTTATGGTTGTTTGTATTTTTAGCCCCTTTAGCTGCAGCAGAAGAAGTTTCGTCCAATGCCCTAAAAAGTATCGACTTTCGAACTAATAAAGATAAAGACGCCGTGATTGTCGTCGAATTGGCGTCACCGGCCGCGATTGTAGATATCAAGCGTGTACAGGAAGGGTTAAGTATCGATTTGCTTAACACTTCAGTAAAAGACGAGCAATTGTATCTCCTAGACGTGAAAGACTTTTCGACTGTGGTTGAGAGCGTAGAAGTGTTTCGCGACACCTCGACGACGCGCTTGGTTGCGCACATCAATGAAGAATACATGCATGATTACCGTTTAACGGGGCGTTTTTTGGAAATCAAAGTAGCGAAGATCAAACCCAATGAGAAAGCCCCAGATAAAAGCATTTTAGAAAGAGAAGGTAAGCTTATTTCGATTAACTTCCAAGATATTCCTGTGCGAAACGTCTTGCAGCTTATTGCTGATTACAACCAATTCAATTTGGTTGTCTCCGACTCTGTAGAAGGCAACCTCACGCTTCGTCTTGATGGTGTCCCTTGGCAGCAAGTGCTGGATATTATTTTGCAAGTTAAGGGGTTAGATAAGCGTGTTGATGGCAACGTGATTTTAGTTGCTCCGACTGATGAGCTGGACTTGCGTGAGAAGCAGCAGTTAGAAAAACAAAAACTGACGGAAGAAATGGGAGAGCTTTCATCTGAAATCATCAAAGTTAATTTTGCTAAAGCATCAGACATTGCGGAGATGATCAATGGAGAAGGAAATATCAGCATGCTGTCAGAGCGCGGCAGTATGACCATTGATGAGCGAACTAACTCGTTATTGATTAGAGAGTTACCTGAAAACATCGAGGTGATTCGAGAAATTATTGAGTCTTTGGATATTCCAGTTAAACAGGTTCAAATTGAGGCGCGTATTGTGACCATCAATGAAGGTAACATGGACGAGCTAGGTATTCGTTGGGGTTTTACGTCTATTAATGGCAGTAATACAGTGGGCGGTTCTATTGAGAACAACCTTGCCACGATCGGTCTCTATAATGGAGAAGGGGGTGATGACGGTGGTGACGGTGATGGAGTAGGGATCGATGACTTCCTAAATGTAAACTTAGCTGCAACCAGTCCGAATGCGACCAGTCTTGCTTTCCAAGTTGCGAAGTTAGGTTCAGACACCTTGTTGGATCTTGAGCTTTCTGCTCTGCAACAAGAGTCTAAAGCTGAGATTATCTCGAGCCCACGTTTGATCACTACCAATAAGAAGCCTGCCTATATTGAACAAGGTACAGAGATTCCTTATCTTGAGTCATCATCAAGTGGTGCAACGACGGTGACGTTCAAAAAGGCGGTATTAAGTTTGAAAGTGACCCCGCAAATCACACCGGATAACCGCTTAGTGTTGGATTTAAGTGTCACGCAAGATAGACCAGGACAAGTCGTGAAGACAGGCACTGGTGAAGCTGTTGCGATTGATACTCAACGTATCGGGACGCAAGTGTTAGTGAATAACGGTGAAACGGTCGTTCTTGGTGGTATTTTTCAGCACAGCATTACTAACTCGGTGGACAAAGTGCCTTTGTTGGGCGATCTTCCGCTATTAGGTGCGCTTTTTCGTCGAAGTTATGAAAATGTTGGTAAAAGTGAGCTGTTAATTTTCGTCACGCCTAAGGTGGTGATTCAGTAGTTCTGTCTCGGGAAAAACTGATTAAATCAAAAATAAAGTTGCAATAGTGGCACCATGCTTGGATAATTTCGGGTCTTATCACGAATTATCTGTGAGGAACTGGTGCCACAAGCCTTGTAGAACAGCAGTTTAGCTGTGTTTTCTTGTGGCGATCTTATTGAATCAATGTTGTAAATTACTGCTAAACATGGCTGAGAAACGTAATATTTTCCTTGTTGGCCCAATGGGCGCCGGCAAAAGTACAATTGGTAGACATCTAGCACAGCAACTGCATATGGAGTTTGTTGACTCCGATACAGTGATCGAAGAACGCACTGGTGCAGACATCTCTTGGGTTTTTGATGTAGAAGGTGAAGAAGGCTTCCGCAAGCGTGAAGAAGCGGTACTTGAAGACCTAACACAAGAGCAAGGCATCGTGCTTGCGACTGGCGGTGGCTCTGTTAAGAGCAAAGAAAACCGCAATCGTCTTTCGGCACGTGGTGTTGTTGTTTACTTAGAAACGACGATTGAAAAGCAACTTGCGCGTACAAACCGCGACAAGAAGCGTCCTTTACTTCAAACGGATAACCCTCGCGAAGTACTGGAGCAATTAGCTGAAGAACGTAATCCTTTATATGAAGAAGTAGCGGATTACACTGTTCGCACTGACGATCAAAGTGCAAAAGTGGTAGCCAACCAGATCGTAAAAATGCTAGAAGAGAGATAAGTCTTTATCTTTTTTTTAATTGGAGCAAACCGATGGAACGGATTACGGTCAACCTAGCTGAGCGTAGCTACCCAATCTCTATTGGCGCCGGGTTATTTGAGGACCCGGCGTACCTCTCTCAAGTTCTCTCAAACAAAAATGCAAAACAAAAAGTTGTTGTGATCAGTAATGTCACAGTGGCGCCTTTGTATGCAGACAAAATTTTAAAGCAACTCGAGCAGCTCGGTTGTAGTGCATCCTTGTTAGAATTGCCTGACGGTGAACAGTACAAAAACTTGGATGTATTTAATCAAGTAATGAACTTCTTACTGGAAGGGAGTTATGCTCGTGATGTTGTGATCATCGCGTTAGGTGGTGGTGTTATTGGCGACCTTGTGGGTTTTGCGTCTGCCTGTTACCAGCGTGGGGTCGACTTTATTCAAATACCGACCACATTACTATCCCAAGTGGACTCTTCGGTTGGTGGAAAAACCGCGGTTAACCATCCGTTGGGTAAGAACATGATAGGTGCGTTTTACCAACCTAAAGCCGTGATCATTGATACCAACTGCCTGTCGACGTTGCCTGAACGTGAGTTCGCTGCGGGTATCGCCGAAGTCATTAAGTACGGCATTATTTACGATGCAGATTTTTTTGTATGGTTAGAAGACAATCTTGAGCGCTTGTATACGTTGGATGAAGAAGCACTAACTTATGCGATCGCACGTTGCTGTGAAATAAAAGCGGAAGTGGTGGCTCAGGATGAGAAAGAATCGGGCATCCGTGCTTTGCTTAACTTAGGTCACACCTTTGGTCATGCGATTGAAGCGGAACTTGGCTATGGCAATTGGCTGCATGGTGAAGCGGTATCTTCCGGCACTGTTATGGCGGCCAAAACGTCGCATCTACGCGGTCTGATCTCGGAAGAGCAATTTGAGCGTATTGTTGCGATTTTGCGTCGTGCAAAACTGCCTGTGCATACTCCAGACAGTATGAATTTCGATGACTTCATCAAGCACATGATGCGAGATAAGAAAGTCCTCTCTGGTCAATTACGATTGGTTTTGCCTACAGGCATTGGCACTGCCGAGGTAATTGCTGATACGACGCAAGACGTACTCAAGCAGGCAATAGACTTCGGTCGCGATATTTAACCTTGTAATGGCGCCTTTGGGCGTCATTCTTGTAGTGTATTAAGGTTATTAGATGAGTGTTGCTCACGTACTGGAATTAGATTCTCAAATCGAGTTGCTTGATAGATTAGGTCTACTGACTAACTTTGGTTCCAATCTCATTGCGATTAATGGTCATGATGGGTATGGGAAATCTTGGTTAGCGCAGCGATACCTTGAAGTGGGTGCCAGTAACAAGAATCAATGTTTGTTACTTTGTCATTCTAATCAAGACGATGTGCAGCATCGCGTCCTTATTTTGAGTCAACTGGTTTCAGACGCATTGTTTAATCAGCAAGAGCCTTTACTTGATAGCCTTGAAAGGCTTTTAGGTGATGAGCCGTGTGACATTGCAATTGTTGTAGATGATGCGCATTTATTGAGTGAGACACTTATCTCTGAGCTTTGGATGCTGGTCCTAGAGGCGCACCATAAGCCAAATTGGACCATCAATGTCTTACTGTTTACACAGTCTGGACGTTTAGAAGGTTTGCTAGCACGTCTCAGTTATGGACAAGAGATAAAGCCTGTTGAGCTTGATATTGATATGTTGTCCGAAGTGGAAGCTCGTCGTTTCTTTGAGTCACTTGTAGCGCGCTACGTCGATGATGAGTCTGAGAAACGGGTTCGAGATGCATTTAAAAAAGTCGACCCAGTACCGGGGGACATCATGGCGTTAGGAGAGATGAAAGTGGAAAAAAGGATCATTATCCGCTCGATTGTCGGTTCACCCCTGAATATTGCGTTGGTGGTATTAGTATTACTGTTGCTTGCTGCTGGTGGCTATTGGTGGATGCTTAGTCAACCAAGTCCTGATGATAAGGCGCAGCAAATTGCTGGCAGTTTAGAGCAAACGGCTATTCCAACTTTTGAAGAGTCAGGAATCAGTGCAGCGCAGTCTTCACTGCAACCTGTAACCGATGGCTCTAGCAGTCTTGATAAGTCTGGTGCGGTTGATGATTCTGATTCATTACCGCCAGCAGTGACAGAAGAAGTAGCGAGCGTAGGCAGTGATGACAATCAACAAAGAGTGGTGATTGAGTCGAATGTGGTCGATGCATTGCTTGAAGGTAAAGCTGATTCAGCAGACACAAAAGCGATTGATGAAGTCGGAGGTACTGAGAAGACAGAAACCGCCGATGAAACTAGTTCCCCTTTGATTAAAGTTGTAAAACCGAATCAAGATATGACGCAAGCACCTGCTCAGTCAGAAGAGGGTGAGGCAAACCAACCTGTTGTGAAATTTTCATTTGCTCGTGAAGAACTAAAAGCGCTATCGCCAAGAGCTTATACTTTACAACTCGCAGCTATGACCTCAATGGAAGATGTACAATCCTTTCTCAATGAGCATCAACTGAATAATCAAGTGCGAATTTATCCTACCGTTCGTAATGACACCGAGTGGTATATCATCACATATCAAGATTATCCGACAATTCAAATGGCTCGTGATGCCGTCGCAAGCTTGCCAGATTCGGTTAAGTCGGTGAGTCCTTGGGCAAAATCACTCCGTCAGGTTCACCGTGAAATTGAACGAGTGAAATAAACCTGAGCTTCCCTGAAAAATATGTTACATTCCGCAGCCTTAATTTTTGGTCGATAGATAGAGCAGTAGATGAAAAAGCAACGAGCCTTTCTTAAATGGGCAGGAGGAAAATACGGACTGGTTGAAGACATCCAACGTCATTTGCCGCCGGCTCGAAAGCTAGTTGAACCTTTTGTTGGTGCGGGCTCAGTGTTTCTGAATACCGATTATGACCATTATCTACTTGCAGATATCAATCCAGATTTGATCAATCTGTACAACCTGCTGAAAGAACGCCCTGAAGAGTATATCTCTGAAGCGAAGCGTTGGTTTGTCGCTGAGAACAACCGCAAAGAAGCCTACCTACACATTCGCGCTGAGTTTAATAAAACCGATGACGTGATGTACCGCTCTTTAGCGTTTTTGTACATGAACCGCTTTGGTTTTAATGGCCTATGCCGTTACAACAAAAAAGGTGGCTTCAATGTACCGTTTGGCTCTTACAAAAAGCCGTATTTCCCTGAGGCGGAACTGGAGTTTTTTGCAGAAAAAGCCAAAAAAGCTACGTTTGTTTGTGAAGGTTATCCTGAAACATTTCGTCGTGCGCGCAAAGGGAGCGTCGTGTATTGCGATCCACCTTATGCGCCGCTTTCAAATACGGCAAATTTCACCTCATACGCAGGTAATGGTTTCACGTTGGACGACCAAGCTGCATTAGCCGACATTGCTGAAAGAACAGCGACTGAACGTGGCATTCCTGTGTTGATTTCTAACCACGACACTACCTTGACACGTCGGTTGTATCACGGTGCGGATCTTAATGTGGTAAAAGTAAAGCGTACCATTAGCCGTAATGGTAATGGTCGTAATAAAGTTGATGAGCTACTTGCGCTTTTTCATGCCCCAGACATGGATAAATCAAACTCTTAATTCTCACACTATTATATCTAAATAGTGGATCTCCCCACTGGCTTCGGTAGAATTGCGCGCAGATTGTTTGCTCATTACTACTGAGGTCAGGTATGAAAGATTTTCTTATTGCTCCATCCATTTTATCGGCAGATTTTGCTCGTCTCGGTGAAGATGTAGAAAAAGTACTCGCAGCGGGTGCGGACGTGGTGCATTTCGACGTTATGGATAACCACTATGTACCAAACCTGACTTTTGGTGCGCCTGTGTGTAAAGCACTACGCGATTATGGCATCACAGCGCCAATCGATGTTCACCTAATGGTAAAACCCGTTGACCGTATTATTCCTGATTTCGCAAAAGCGGGTGCGTCGATGATTACGTTCCATGTAGAAGCTTCTGATCATGTAGACCGTACACTGCAGTTAATTAAAGAGCACGGCTGTCAGGCTGGTGTGGTACTAAACCCAGCAACGCCACTTGCAAGTCTTGAGTTTATTATGGATAAAGTCGACATGATTCTACTGATGTCGGTAAACCCTGGTTTTGGTGGTCAATCATTCATTCCTCATACACTAGATAAACTGCGTGCCGTTCGTAAGATGATTGACGAGTCTGGCCGTGATATCCGCTTAGAAATCGATGGCGGTGTGAAGGTTGACAACATTCGTGAAATTGCAGAAGCGGGCGCAGACATGTTTGTCGCAGGCTCGGCGATTTTCGGTGAGCCAGATTATAAACAAGTGATCGATCAAATGCGCGCTGAACTGGCTGAAGTTAAATAAGCACCGATAAGCCAACGCAATAACACGCTGATTTTAAAGGCTGCTAGCTTGTTGGCAGCCTTTGTGTTTTCTAGTATTAGAAGAAATTAAATATCCGCTGCGCTGAGCAAATAATCACTTGCCTATTTTACGCCCTTTCTGTACTATTCGTGCTCCTTAAACTCAGTCAATTATCTTTAGTTCCTTGCTTCCTCTGGACGACTGAGCCATTTGTGGAAGCTGAATAATCCGTAAGGAGCAACCAATGCGTCATTACGAAATCGTATTCATGGTGCACCCAGATCAAAGCGAGCAAGTTGCTGGCATGATCGAGCGTTACACTGGTTCAATCACTGAAGCTGGCGGTAAAATCCACCGTCTAGAAGACTGGGGCCGTCGTCAACTGGCTTACCCAATCAACAAGCTTCACAAAGCTCACTACGTTCTTATGAACGTTGAAGCTGACCAAGCTGTAATTGATGAGCTAGAAACTGCTTTCCGTTTCAACGATGCAGTTCTACGTAACATGATCATGCGTACTAAAGCAGCGATCACTGAGCAATCTATCATGCTTAAGCAAAAAGAAGAGCGTGCTCCACGTCGTGAAGAGCGTTCTGAAGCTAAGCCTGAAGCTAAGTCAGAAGCTGCTGAGTAAGTTTTCTTATGGCCAATCGAATGGAGCTGAGCGGCACCATTGCCAAACCGCCCATTCGTAGTAAAAGCCCTGGTGGTATTGAACACTGTCGGTTTTGGCTGGAGCATCGCTCTACTATTATCGAAGCTGACTTACCTCGACAAGTTTATTGTCGTATGCCGGTAGTCGTCAGCGGGCTTGGGTCACAAGCACTAACTCAGAATTTAGTTCAAGGCAGTAACATTAAGGTAAGTGGTTTTGTCACTTATCAAACCGGCCGAAATGGCGTGGGAAAATTAGTGTTACACGCCGACAACATTACTCAAATTTAAGATCAGGAGATAGCCCATGGCTCGTTTCTTCCGTCGTCGTAAATTCTGCCGTTTCACTGCAGAAGGCGTACAAGAGATTGATTACAAAGACGTAGCAACTCTTAAAAACTACATCACTGAAGCTGGTAAAATCGTACCTAGCCGTATCACTGGTACAAGCGCTAAGTACCAGCGTCAACTAGCACGTGCTATCAAGCGTTCACGCTACCTAGCTCTACTACCGTACACTGACAAGCATCAGTAATCGGTTCATTTTATTAAGAAAGAGGATTAAGCAATGCAAGTTATTCTACTTGATAAAATTGGTAACCTAGGTGGTCTTGGCGATACTGCAAACGTTAAATCTGGCTACGCTCGTAACTTCCTTATCCCACAAGGTAAAGCAGTTATGGCAACTAAAGCTAACGTTGAAATGTTTGAAGCTCGTCGTGCTGAACTAGAAGCTAAAGTTGCTGAGCAACTAGCTGCTGCAGAAGCTCGCGCAGAGAAAGTTAACGCTCTAGAAGCTGTAGTTATCGCTTCTAAAGCTGGTGACGAAGGCAAACTATTCGGTTCTATCGGTACTCGTGACATCGCTGACGCTATCACAGCTGCAGGCGTTGAAGTTGCTAAGAGCGAAGTTCGCCTTCCTGAAGGTGCTCTACGTACAACTGGTGAGTTCGAGATCAGCGTTCAACTTCACTCTGAAGTTTTCGCAACTGTGAACCTACAAGTTGTTGCTGCTGAGTAATTCAGTATCAAGACGAAATACTAAAAAGCACCTCCTCGGAGGTGCTTTTTTTATTTCTAAAACTGAGAGAAAAAGGGTTAAAAAGCGAAAAGTAAATTAACGGAAAATACGCTGTCCGCTTTGCTTAAGCCTTCAGGAACTTTATCGTGATACTGACGAGAGTGCGCCAGTTTCAGTGCAATATCTTCAGTAATATCATTGGTTACACTGAGTTCACTATCAGTACGTGTGTTACTTCTACCTGTTACCAACGTAATATCAGCTGCGAAACTTAAATTATCCAACGCATGCCAAGTTGTGTTGATATTTCCTCGAAAAATGCCTTCTCTAACGATATCGGGAAAGACAATATCGTCATCATCTATTTCGTCTAAGTTTGGCTCTTGATAGCGAAAACCAGGGCCTACTTCTACCTCTAAAATGAAGTTCTCAGTGTAGGAGAACTGGTAACCCAAACCACCTGACAACGTATAGTCTTTAAAATAAGCACTGTAGCGAGAATCCACCCCTTTAAAGCTGCCATACAAATATGTCTTAGGGCCTAACTTGTAGTCACTCTGTAGGGAGTAGGTGGATGAGCGTTTGTCTTCTTCACCGTCTTTGTACAAGTTGTAGTACTTCCATTCACCATTAGAACGGTGTCGACCTGACGTATATTCAGCACTCAAACGAGCATTCAGGGAACGAGAGTCCGTGTTACCTGTATGAGCTTGATAGCCGAACTCCACCTCGGTTTTTAGTGGGTCGGGTACATCAATATTTTGCTCTGGCTGTACTGATTCGTCAGCATACGATGCACTAGCGCACAGTAGGCTAAAGCTAAGTAACCAGTATCGGGACACATCAACCTCGAACGTAATCAAAAAGGAGGGGCATGATACTGATACAGATATTTGGTTGGGTCAATGGTAGGTTAATTTTTATTAGAGCTAGACGGAAGAACCAGGCTATTACCCGGGTGGTTCACATGATGATTTCTTAACAAGTAATTGTCGCTTCGGGGAAGCATCTCAGTTAGGTTAAGGTTATAATCGTGGGTCAATAGTAGTTATCGAGCAAAGTCATGGCGGAAAACAGAAATCGCAAACCTTCAGACAGTCAGGTCGACGCAATCAAAGTGCCACCTCACTCACTAGAAGCCGAGCAATCAGTAATTGGTGGTCTTTTACTGGATAATGAACGTTGGGACACCGTTGCCGAACGTGTTGTGAGCAGTGATTTCTATAGTCGTCCACACCGCCTGATTTTTGAAGGTGTAAAAACCATTCTTGAAGCGGGTAAACCTCTCGATCTTATTACTTTATCGGAATATCTAGAGCGTCACGAGTTGTTAGAAGATGTAGGCGGTTTTGCTTACCTCGCTGACTTGGCGAAGAATACGCCAAGTGCAGCTAACATCAATGCGTATGCTGATATTGTCGCTGAGCGCGCGATTGTTCGTGGCCTTATTGGTGTCGCGAATGAAATTGCGGACGCGGGCTATGACCCTCAAGGTCGCAGTTCTGAAGATTTAATAGACATGGCGGAGAGTAAAGTTTTTGCTATCGCCGAGTCTCGAACTAGTGAAAACGAAGGACCACAAAACGTCGACAACATCCTTGAAAAGACGTTAGAACGTATCGAGTTGTTGTATAAAACGCCACAAGATGGTGTTACCGGGGTCGATACCGGTTTCACAGACCTCAATAAGAAAACCGCAGGTTTGCAAGGCTCTGATTTGGTGATTGTCGCAGCGCGTCCATCGATGGGTAAAACGACCTTTGCGATGAACTTGTGTGAAAATGCGGCCATGCAACAAGAAAAGCCCGTACTTATTTTCTCGTTAGAGATGCCAGCTGAACAGTTGATGATGCGTATGTTGGCCTCTTTGTCTCGTGTTGACCAAACCAAGATCCGTACGGGTCAGCTAGATGACGAAGATTGGGCGCGTATTTCTTCTACTATGGGTATCCTGATGCAGAAGAAGAATATGTACATTGATGATAGCTCTGGTCTAACTCCGACCGAAGTGCGTTCGCGCGCTCGCCGTATCGCTCGTGAACATGGCGGTCTATCGATGATCATGGTCGACTACCTTCAGTTGATGCGCGTGCCTTCGTTAACCGATAACCGTACTCTTGAGATTGCTGAGATCTCTCGCTCTCTTAAGGCGCTGGCAAAAGAGCTAAATGTGCCTGTTGTGGCACTGTCGCAGCTAAACCGTTCCCTAGAGCAACGTGCGGATAAACGACCAGTAAACTCGGACTTGCGTGAATCCGGTTCCATCGAGCAGGATGCCGACTTGATCATGTTCATCTACCGTGATGAGGTTTATCACCCAGATAGTCCGTACAAAGGTACGGCCGAAATCATTATTGGTAAACAGCGTAACGGTCCTATCGGCTCTGTTCGCCTCACTTTCCAAGGTCAACATTCGCGTTTCGACAACTACGCGGGTCCTGCATTCGATATTGATGATGAGTAATTCCATGAGCTATATGAAAGCGGCCAAGGCGTGCATTGATTTGTCTGCGTTGCAGCACAACTTACAGCGCGTAAAAGCTCAAGCGCCACAAAGTAAAGTGATGGCTGTCGTCAAGGCCAATGGTTATGGTCACGGATTACGTCATGTCGCAAAACATGCTAACCATACGGATGCGTTTGGCGTGGCTCGCATTGAAGAAGCATTGCAACTGCGCGCTTGTGGAGTAGTAAAGCCGATTCTATTGCTAGAAGGTTTTTACTCTCCTGGTGATTTACCTGTTCTTGTGACGAACAACATCCAAACCGTGGTGCACTGTGAAGAGCAGCTTATCGCCTTGGAGGAAGCAGACCTTGAAACTCCGGTTGTCGTGTGGCTGAAGATTGACAGTGGCATGCACCGCCTTGGGGTTCGTCCTGAACAATATGACGACTTTGTAACGCGGCTGAAGGAGTGTCCAAATGTAGCGAAACCGTTGCGTTACATGAGCCACTTTGGCTGTGCAGATGAGCTGGATAGCGATATTACCCCACAACAGATTGAGCTGTTTAAATCGTTGACTTCTGGTTGCCAAGGGGAACGTTCACTGGCGGCATCTGCGGGGTTATTGGCATGGCCTCAAAGCCATTTAGATTGGGTTCGTCCGGGTATTATCATGTATGGTGTGTCGCCATTCGATGACAAAACGGCGCAAGATCTTGGGTATCAGCCTGTCATGACACTTAAATCCCACCTTATTGCGGTACGTGAAGTGAAGAAGGGCGAAAGTGTTGGCTATGGTGGTATTTGGACCAGTGAGCGAGATACAAAAGTTGGGGTCATCGCTGTAGGGTATGGCGACGGTTACCCAAGAAGTGCTCCAAACGGTACGCCGGTGTGGGTTAATGGCCGTAAAGTACCTATTGCAGGTCGAGTTTCCATGGATATGCTGACGGTCGATTTGGGACCAGACGCAACGGATAAAGTCAGCGACGAAGCGATTCTTTGGGGGAAAGAGCTCCCAGTAGAAGAAGTGGCGGGTCACATTGGTACGATTGCGTATGAACTCGTGACTAAGCTAACGCCTCGCGTCGAGATGGAATACTCCAAATAAACAACGAAAGGCTAACCCAAGGTTAGCCTTTGTTTTATCTACTCACCGTTAATCGTAGCAATAACGCGGCGGCCGCCACCAAAGTCTCGATGCTCACCCAAGTAAATACCTTGCCATGTTCCTAAAGCTAATCGACCATTTTGGATTGGTACCGTCACACTACTGCCAAGCAGTGATGCTTTAATATGTGCCGGCATGTCGTCGTCACCTTCATAGGTGTGCTGATAATAAGGAGCACGCTCTGGCACAAACTTATTGAAGTGCGCTTCCATGTCCATACGCACGGTTGGATCAGCATTCTCATTTAAGGTCAAACTGGCGGAGGTGTGCTGAATAAATAAGTGTAATAAACCTACTGAAAGTTCGTTTATTTGTGGTAATTGTTGTTCAATTTCATCAGTTATCAGGTGAAAACCGCGGCTTCTCGCTTTTAATTGCAGTGTTTTTTGTGCCCACATACGTGTTCCTTTGGAAATTTATAAATTGGCGTCTATCCTATTCCAATTAGAGCCTGTCATTAGTAAATGATATGATTCTTGTCATCGTAAATGAATTGTTCAATTTCAGGGCAGGGAACGTGACCTAACTCAATGTGAGTGTAAAAGCTCTCGGTCATAATTGGCGCCTGAAAAAAAATTACAAAGACTTGTTTTGTGGCAATTTGCCCAAACATCTAATTTATATTCTATTTGCTAAATCGGGGATTCCACAGTTTTCGCTAGACTGTAAGGAATGGAACCTACTGTAACATCGGGATAAAGACCATGTTGAAAAATATCAATCCAACGCAAACACAAGCTTGGAAAGCGCTAACGGCGCATTTCGAATCTGCACAAGATATGGATCTTAAAGAGCTGTTTGCTCAAGACGCAGCGCGTTTCGACAAATACTCTGCACGTTTCGGCTCAGACATCCTAGTCGATTACTCAAAGAACCTCATCAATGAGGAAACTCTGAAGCACCTGTTTGCTCTTGCGAAAGAGACCGAGCTGAAATCTGCAATTGAAGCGATGTTCAGTGGTGAAGCGATCAACCAAACAGAAGGTCGCGCTGTTCTTCACACTGCACTACGTAACCGCGCTAATACTCCAGTTATGGTAGATGGCGAAGACGTAATGCCAGCAGTGAACGCGGTTCTAGAAAAAATGAAATCATTCACTGAGCGCGTTATCGGCGGTGAATGGAAAGGTTACACAGGCAAAGCAATTACTGATATTGTGAACATCGGTATCGGCGGTTCTGACCTTGGCCCTTACATGGTGACGGAAGCTCTAGCGCCATACAAAAATCATCTAAACCTTCACTTCGTATCTAACGTTGATGGTACACACATCGTTGAAACGTTGAAGAAAGTTAACCCAGAAACGACGTTATTCTTGATCGCGTCTAAGACGTTTACAACGCAAGAAACCATGACTAACGCGCACACTGCTCGTGATTGGTTCCTAGAATCTGCGGGTGATCAGGCTCATGTGGCTAAACACTTTGCTGCGCTTTCAACAAACGCGACAGCCGTGTCTGAATTTGGTATCGATACAGCGAACATGTTTGAATTCTGGGACTGGGTTGGTGGCCGTTACTCACTATGGTCTGCGATCGGTCTATCAATTGCACTAGCAGTAGGTTTCGACAACTTTGTTGAGTTGCTTGATGGTGCTCACGAGATGGACAAGCACTTCGTATCAACAGATCTAGAAAGCAATATTCCAGTGATTCTTGCTTTGATTGGTATTTGGTACAACAACTTCCACGGTGCGGAGTCAGAAGCTATCCTACCTTACGATCAATACATGCACCGTTTTGCAGCATATTTCCAGCAAGGCAACATGGAATCAAACGGTAAATACGTTGACCGTGACGGCAATGCTGTAACTTACCAAACTGGCCCAATCATTTGGGGTGAACCAGGTACCAACGGTCAGCACGCGTTCTACCAGCTAATTCACCAAGGTACTAAGCTTATCCCATGTGACTTCATTGCACCTGCAATTAGCCACAACCCAGCTAGCGATCATCACCAAAAACTGATGTCTAACTTCTTCGCGCAAACTGAAGCTCTAGCGTTTGGTAAAAATGAAGAAACCGTGAAAGAAGAGTTGGTGAAAGTAGGTAAGAATGCTGAAGAAGTGGCAGCGATTGCGCCATTCAAAGTGTTTGAAGGTAACCGTCCAACAAACTCTATTCTAGTGAAACAAATCACGCCTCGTACGCTAGGTAACTTGATCGCAATGTACGAACACAAAATTTTCGTACAAGGTGTTATCTGGAATATCTTCAGCTTTGACCAGTGGGGCGTGGAGCTAGGTAAACAACTGGCTAACCAAATCCTACCTGAGCTTGCAGACGAGTCTCAAATCAGCTCGCATGACAGCTCAACAAACGGTCTAATCAACGCATTTAAAGCGTTCAAAGCTTAATGTTTGAATAGATAAAGAAAAGGTCAGCAAATGCTGACCTTTTTATTGCCTGAGGCAAAAACAAAATAGGTTGGCCAGTGCCAACCTATTTTTTCTCTTTTATTCGAAGCAAATTTCGATAAAGGCATTTCCCCATTGGGAAGAGAAAGGCATGATAATAATTGAGCCTTCACACTTGTGGCGAATCGTATGACCTCGGCCCGAAACCACAACCGGTGTTGCCATATCAAAGTCAAAACCACTTTCCGCCAGAATGCGTTTCGCACCACCAGTAACCATGTTGGTGATCTCACCCACCATATCGGTCACTTCTTCATTGAGCCCATTTGGACGTTCACCAAGCATGTTCTGCATGATTTCTAGGGCGAGTGCTTCATCAAAGGTGATCGACATTGAACCACGAGTTTGTGGGCCTACCATACCAATCAGACCAGAAACGTCACCTCGTGCGATCTCATCTTTTTTGATTCGCGGTTTTTGTGGCTTCAGCTCAAGAGAAGCCATAGTTTTTAGCACGTTCATTAAAGAAGCTAAAAACGGGTTTACAAATTCAGCGCGCATAACGTTCTTCTATACTTTTTCTTTCGTCTCGGAGGAACAGGCCTGGCATTCACCATGAGTTTCAATAACTTGGTTGGTCAGTTTGAATCCATGCTTCTCGGCGTTTTCGGCTAACAAGGATATCAGCGTCTCATCTTCGAGTTCAACGACATCACCACATTTATCGCAAATTAGTAATTGGAAAAAGTGCTGCTGAGTATTGAAAGAACAACAAGTAATAAAGCTATTTGTCGATTCCACTCGGTGGATGAAGCCTTGCTCTAGGAGAAAATCTAATGCTCGATAAACAGTGGGCGGCTTAGCCTGAGGCTCACTCTCTTTTAGTTGCTCCAATAGCTCATACGCACTTGAGGCGCGGCGATTAGAACAAATGAGTTCAAATACGCGTCGGCGTTGCGGAGTCAGTCGTACTCCACGCTCTGCGCAGATACTTTCAATTTGTTCAATGATTGTTGGGTTCAAACCTTTCACCATAACTATCGGACGTGCTCTATGATAAATCATTTCTATACGAAGTTCGTTTAGAAATGCTTCATTTTACCCACTATCAGAACGAAAATCATGAATTAAAGCAAGTCGGTGGTGGTGTGAAGGCGGAATAATCATCACAGAATGAATCAACGAATGACAGATTCGTATTACTTCTGCGTATTCCTAAGCACTTGGCTAGCCAGCCAACCAAATCATTCTCGCTGAAACTAGCACCCAGAGGTGCTTGGGTATACAATACCCGACTTATTTTTTGAGCGTACTGCTGCGCTCGACCTTGGCAACATAAAAACGGGTGTTTATATTATGACTCATTCTTGCAGGCTCTCCGTAGCACCAATGTTGGATTGGACTGATCGTCATTGTCGCTACTTCCATCGCTTAATGACCAAAGAGACCCTGCTGTACACTGAAATGGTGACGACAGGTGCGATCATTCATGGAAAAGGAGATTTCCTGGCTTATAACGAAGAAGAGCATCCGTTAGCCCTTCAACTTGGTGGTTCAAACCCAGCAGATTCGGCTACGTGTGCCAAGCTAGCGCAAGAGCGTGGCTACGATGAGATTAACCTAAATGTGGGATGTCCATCTGACCGCGTACAAAACGGTCGATTTGGTGCTTGCTTAATGGCTGAACCGCAGTTAGTTGCGGATTGTGTCGCAGCAATGAAAGACGTGGTCGATATCCCTGTAACAGTCAAGACTCGCATTGGTATTGATGATCAAGACTCTTACGAATTCCTAACGGATTTCGTTTCTATTGTTTCAGAAAAGGGTGGCTGTGAGCAGTTCACTATCCACGCACGTAAAGCATGGTTAAGTGGTCTAAGCCCAAAAGAAAACCGTGAGATCCCACCATTGGATTACCCACGCGCTTACCAATTGAAGCAAGACTTCTCACACCTAACGATTGCGATTAACGGTGGCGTGAAATCATTAGAAGAAGCAAAAGCACATCTTCAGCATCTTGACGGTGTGATGATTGGTCGTGAAGCATACCAAAGCCCATATTTACTGGCATCGGTAGACCAAGAGTTGTTTGGCTCTAATGCTCCAGTGAAGAAACGCAGCGAAATTGTTGAAGAGATGTATCCATACATTGAAGCGCAATTAGCGAAAGGTGCGTACCTTGGTCATATTACCCGCCACATGTTAGGTTTGTTCCAAAGCATGCCCGGTGCTCGTCAATGGCGTCGTCATATCAGTGAAAATGCGCACAAACCAGGTTCTGGTCTAGAAGTATTGCAAGACGCGCTAGCTAAGATTCCAAAAGAATTGAATGTGTAAAATTCGCCAGTGAATGGCTAAAATTACCAACTAAAGAATGATAAAGCCAGAGTGCAGAAATGCCTCTGGCTTTGTTTTTTTATTAAAAATCATAGTCTTAAATTCATTTCTGTAAGTTGGTATGGAAACTGCTCTGTTTATTGAAAACAAATGGAGAAGTGATTATGTTGGAGCTAATCTTTATTTTAGTCTTTGCGGCGACCTTGTTGGTTACGGGTATCACAATGATGACCGTATTCGCAGCAACTGGTATTGCGTTAGTTGTGATGTTTTTACTGGGAATGGTTGGAGCGGTACTCAAACTATTACCATGGTTAATCGTGATTGCATTGGGTATTTGGTTCTTCAAGAATTACGTTGCTCAGCCCCGCTATAAATAATGAGTAACATCATTTAGTTGATGGAGAGGCGTGAGAATATGGTATATTTCCTCTCACGTCCTCTACGTGAATATCAGCTATCTCGGAGTAAATACTACATGACAAATAAAGCGAACATCGCTTTAACGGCATTATCGTTGGCAGTATCTTTTCCTGTTTTTGCAGAGTACTCTGTATCGACAAAAGTCGGTGCAGAGGTATGGGCTGCCGACACTAAAGTTAATGAAGTGAGACGAGATAGCAGTACCGCAGGCACTTTTTACGCGGCGATTGAACATGATGTAAAATACGTCCCTAATGCGCGCCTTCGTTACTCAAGTGTTGATGGGGATTACATGGGGTTCGATAAGCTCGATTTAACCTTGTATTACCACGTTCTAGAGCATGATTTATTGCACTTTGATGCGGGTCTCACGTTCAGTAATTTAAGTGACACTAAATACATTGATGCTGGCTCAAGCAGGCGTGTAGAAGAATTTGATGAGCTGATTTGGGCTTGGTATGGTTACGCAGAAATTCAAGTTCCGGATACAAACTTTGATGTGATTGGTGAGATAAACTTTGGTGACAACAAAGGTATCAAAAGCACCGATTTCATGGCAGGTGTTCAATACAATGTACCGCTCGAAAAAGCTCGACTGGCTTTTCGTGGAGGTTACCGTGTGATTGATTTAGAGTCCGATAAATTCATGTCGGATCTAGGGAAAGAGTTTATTTTTGCTAACGGCTTCTTTGTGAGTGCGGAATACGCGTTCTAAACTCAGCCATACTAGATATTCGATTTACTTAAAACGTCGCTTTATAAGCGGCGTTTTTTTATATCACTTCATTATATCCAATCGAAATTTCTCCCTATTTGGCTGACTTAGACCATGCTTACCTAGGAGCAATGTGAAAGTTAAAGCAGGGATAGCGATGACAATAAATGAACTAAGACATCTATTCCGTGAAAATCAGCTTATCGAAGCGATTATTGAGCCTGCAATCCAAGAGGGTGGTTGGGTTGTAGAGTTCAGACATGCGCGCGGTGGTTTTGTTTTTCTAACGGACAGTCACGGCGAAGAATGTCTTTATGAAGATTTGGATACTGCGTCAAAATCGGCAATGGCAGTAGGCTTTCAACAAGTCCGCATTGAAGATCGATGAGCAAAAAGTAAGCCGTTCTTACTTCCAAAAAGTTATAAAACATTCACTTCTATTCTTTCTTGTTATTAAGGAGAGTGGGTACTCTATCGTCACGCAATGAATAGGGATGTCGTGATAATGTCTTTTCAAAAGAATGAGTATTCTCACAAGAATGTGTCTGAAGATAATAATGGGCAAGGAGGAAATCCTCCAATCGCAAGCCCTCTGAATGACCAACAAATTAGCTCACTCCAACAAACTGTCTCTGAGTTGTCTTCACAGCAACTTGCTTGGGTCAGTGGGTATTTTTGGGGATTAGCTCAAAATCAACCAAACACAGCGGTAACGCCAATTGCACAAGCAACGGCAGCCGTATCAGCGAAGCCAGCAGGTAAGTTGAGTATTATTTTTGCTTCCCAAACGGGCAATGCTAAAGGTGTTGCTGAAGCTCTGGAACAGGAAGCAAAAGCAGAAGGAATTGCAGTCGAACTTTTTGATGCAAGCGATTACAAAGGTAAAAACTTAGCCAAAGAAACGCATGTCATTATTGTGGCATCGACTAACGGCGAAGGCGAAGCGCCAGACAATGCCATTGAGCTACATGAGTTTTTGCAATCGAAGAAGGCTCCTAAGCTGCCAAACCTGCAATATGGTGTTATTGCATTGGGAGATTCTAGCTACGAGTTCTTCTGTCAGACCGGTAAAGACTTCGACACTTACCTATCAAAGCTAGGCGCGACTCCATTTATCGAGCGTCTTGATTGCGATGTGGATTATGAAGCCCCCGCAACTGAATGGCGTAAGAATGCGTTAGACAAGGTAAAAGATACACTTTCTTCTGGCTCTGAAGCGGATGTGGTTCAACTTCCTGTGGGTCAAGCTGCGACTGCGCACTCTCCTTACAATAAACAAAATCCGTACACTGCGACGTTACTGACCAGTCAAAAAATCACGGGCCGTGACTCTGGAAAAGACGTTCGTCATATAGAAATCGACTTAGAAGGCTCGGGCTTAACGTATCAGCCTGGTGATGCACTAGGTGTGTGGTTTGAAAATAGCTCGGAACTTGCAAATGCCATTCTTGGTAAGGTCGGTTTGTCTGGGGTTGAGACTGTTGACGTTGATGGTGAAAGCTTGTCAATCCACAGTGCTCTTGTGAGTAAATATGAAATCACAACATCTAACCCACAGCTCATCACAAAGTTTGCCGAGTTATCCGGTAGCAAGAAACTACAAAAGTTAGTTGAAGATAAAGATAAGCTTCGCGAGTACTCTGCAAATACTCAAATCGTTGATGTACTGGCAGAAAAGAAAACCAAGTTAACCGCAGATGAATTGATTGGTTTGCTTCGTCGTCTTACTCCACGCCTTTACTCTATTGCATCAAGCCAAGAAGAGGTCGATGAAGAAGTACACCTAACGGTTGCTTTGGTTGAGTACGAACAAAACGACGAAAAACGATATGGTGGAGCGTCTAGTTTCTTAGCACAGCGTCTCGAAGAGGGAGATGAAGTTAAAGTATTTGTTGAGCATAACAACAACTTTAAACTGCCGGAAGATGATAGCACTCCAATTATCATGGTTGGTCCTGGCACAGGGATCGCACCATTCCGAAGCTTTATTCAGGAACGTGAAAACCGTGATGCTGAAGGCAAAAACTGGTTGTTCTTTGGTGATCGCACGTTCACTCAAGACTTCTTATACCAAGTGGAATGGCAAAAGTATCTCAAGTCAGGAGTACTAAGCCGATTGGATGTTGCCTTTAGTCGTGACCAAGTAGAAAAGGTTTACGTACAACATCGCATCTTAGAAAACGCAGCTCAAGTGTGGCAGTGGATCCAAGAAGGCGCTTATATCTATGTCTGCGGTGATGCAACGCGTATGGCAAAAGATGTGCACGACGCATTGGTTATCGTTGCTGAACAAGAAGGCAAGATGCCGCGTGACGATGCAGAACAATTTATTAATGACCTACGTAAAGCGAAACGTTATCAGAGGGATGTGTACTAATGACTTTTTCTACGGACAATAATAAGCAGGTTGTATTAGGTGAAGAGTTAGGGCCGCTATCTGATAACGAGCGCCTGAAGCGAGAAAGCAACTTATTACGTGGCACCATTGAGCAAGATTTACAGGACCGTATTACTGGTGGCTTTACTGCCGACAACTTCCAGTTAATTCGTTTCCACGGTATGTATCAACAAGACGATCGTGATATCCGTAATGAACGCACAAAGCAAAAACTGGAACCATTACATAATGTGATGCTTCGTGCTCGTATGCCTGGAGGCATCATCACGCCAACGCAATGGTTAGCGATCGACAAGTTCGCAACGGAGCACTCTTTATATGGAAGTATTCGTCTGACGACTCGCCAAACGTTCCAGTTTCATGGGGTATTAAAACCGAATATTAAGTTGATGCATCAAACGCTCAACAGTATTGGCATTGATTCGATTGCAACCGCGGGTGATGTAAACCGTAACGTGTTGTGTACCACTAATCCAGTGGAGTCAGAGTTACACCAAGAAGCTTACGAATGGGCGAAGAGAATCAGTGAACACCTGCTTCCGAAAACACGCGCTTATGCAGAGATTTGGCTAGACGGTGAAAAAGTAGAAAGCACGGAAGAAGACGAACCGATTCTAGGCAAGAACTACTTACCACGTAAGTTTAAAACCACAGTGGTTATCCCACCGCAAAATGACGTAGATGTACACGCTAACGATCTCAACTTCGTAGCGATTGCAGATAACGGCAAGCTGGTTGGTTTTAACGTCCTGGTCGGCGGCGGCTTAGCGATGACGCATGGCGATACATCAACTTATCCGCGCCGCGCTGACGACTTTGGCTTTATTCCGCTGGACAAGACACTTGATGTTGCCGCAGCTGTAGTAACAACTCAGCGCGACTGGGGTAACCGTTCAAACCGTAAGAACGCAAAAACCAAATACACATTGGATCGTGTAGGTAGCGATGTCTTTAAAGCGGAAGTCGAGAAACGTGCTGGTGTTAAGTTTGAGCAAAGCCGTCCATATGAATTCACAGAACGTGGTGACCGTATTGGCTGGGTAGAGGGAATTGATGGTAAATATCATTTAGCGCTTTTCATCGAAAACGGTCGCTTATTAGACTTTCCAGGTAAACCACTTAAGACGGGTGTTGCTGAAATTGCCAAAATCCACAAAGGAGATTTCCGCATGACAGCAAACCAAAACCTAATTGTTGCGAGTGTACCTAAAAACGAAAAAGCGAAGATTGAAAAGATCGCTCGTGAACATGGCTTAATGGACGACGGCGTAAGTGAACAGCGTAAGAACTCAATGGCTTGTGTTGCTTTTCCAACTTGTCCGCTAGCGATGGCAGAAGCTGAGCGTTTCCTTCCTCAGTTTGTTACTGATGTGGAGGGGATTCTGGAGAAGCACAACCTACCAGAAAATGACAACATCATTTTGCGTGTAACTGGGTGTCCAAATGGTTGTGGTCGCGCAATGTTGGCTGAAATTGGTCTAGTTGGCAAAGCGCCGGGTCGTTACAACTTGCACCTAGGTGGTAACCGTGCCGGTACTCGAGTACCAAAAATGTATAAAGAGAACATCACGGATAAGCAAATCTTAGAAGAGATTGATCTGCTGGTGGCTAGATGGTCGAAAGAGCGTGAAGAAGGCGAAGCCTTTGGCGATTTCACTATTCGTGCTGGCATTATCCAAGAAGTGCTCGTATCAAAGAGGGACTTTCATGCTTGATTCTGTAGCATCCAAGCTTGAGCTCACAGAGTTACTGACATTAACAAAGACGGAGCAAATCCTCCGTCTTGCTCAAATTAATGTCGAGCTCGAAAAGCTTTCAGCACAAGAGAGAGTTGCGTGGGCTTTAGATAATCTAGAAGGCGAGTTCGCGGTTTCTTCTAGTTTTGGTATTCAAGCCGCGGTTATGCTTCATTTAGTTACTCGCGCCAAAGCGGACATCCCCGTCATTCTAACCGATACTGGTTACCTGTTTGCTGAGACGTACCGATTTATCGATGAGCTGACAGATGCTCTCAACCTAAATTTAAAAGTTTATCGAGCCAAAGAAAGTGCGAATTGGCAAGAAGCTCGATATGGAAAATTATGGGAGCAGGGTGTAGAGGGAATTGAAAAATACAACAAGCTCAATAAAGTTGAGCCGATGCGTCGAGCGTTAAAAGAGCTTAATGTTGGAACGTGGTTCTCTGGATTGCGTCGAGAGCAAAGTAAATCTCGTGCAGGTTTACCGATTCTATCAATTCAGAACGGTGTGTTTAAATTTCTACCAGTAATTGATTGGACTAATAAAGACGTTCATTACTACTTAGAACAACACGGCCTTAAATATCACCCATTGTGGGATGAAGGTTACCTTTCAGTTGGTGATACACATACCACTCGTAAATGGGAGCCGGGAATGTCAGAGGAAGAAACTCGATTCTTTGGCTTAAAGCGAGAATGTGGCCTACACGAAGATGATGGCTCTGAACAAGATGGGTCTGGCATATAGCCATAATGCTCTTTAAATAGAGTTTAGGTTAAGTTTAATAAAGATAGCTGCAATAAAGCAGCTTTCTTTATTTATGGTACTTGAAAAAACACGCCTCAAAGAACAACTCTGTGGATAAGTTGTGTGAGAGTTTGGGGTAAAGTTGAATAAATAAAGGTTTGATCGAAAACTCATCGTTTAACCATTATTTTTGCAATTTTTGAAAAATAACACTTGCCAATGTGAGCGCGATCTCTATAATGCCTCCTCGTCGACAGGGCAAGGCCTCACAAGGGGTTAAGCAAAGTTGATAAGGCTGAAAAGAAAAACGAAATAATTTGAAGAAAGTGTTTGACACAATAAATTATCTCGCTAGAATGGCCGCCTCTTCCGAAGTGATGTCAATCACAAAGAAGAGTTGCTCTTTAACAATATAGACCTATCAATCTGTGTGGGCACTCGTTGATGATAATCCAATTCGATACCTCGGTATCAAATTAGGTTTCAATGAAACGAAGTGACCATTGAATCTTCGGATTCAGCACAGTCAATTCAAACATTAC
>NZ_JAWOUS010000022.1:0-60366 GCF_033339495.1 Vibrio sp. 2134-1 | reverse complement strand
GGAGCGACACACGAGGTTCGAACTCGTGACCTCAACCTTGGCAAGGTTGCGCTCTACCAACTGAGCTAGTGTCGCATCAACAACGTTTCCGCTGTTTAGGGCTGCGAATTATAAGAGCATTTTTTTGTGATGCAAGTCCTTCCTTCAAAAAAACTTTATTTTTTTACTGAACGACGAAAAAGCAATCAAAAGCGATATAAATTACAACAATTTGGATCGCAACTTTAACAGTTAAATCTTGAAAATAGTACCTCGATAGTACTTAAGTTCTGCGATGGACTCACGAATGTCGTCCAAGGCCAAATGTGTTCCCTGTTTTGTGAACCCATTTAGCACCTCAGGTTGCCAGCGACGTGCTAGTTCTTTAAGAGTACTAACGTCAACATATCGGTAATGGAAGAACTCTTCCAACTCAGGCATATGCTTGTATAAAAAGCGACGATCCTGCCCAATGCTGTTACCACATATTGGCGACGCCCCTTTTGGCACCCATTTTTCTAAAAATTCAATGGTTTGTGCGACTGCGTCTTGTTCTGAGATTTGACTGTTTCGAACGCGCTCCACCAAACCGCTTGCCGTATGCGTATTAGTACACCAGTCGTCCATTTTCGCCAGTTCTTCTTCCGGCTGATGAATCGCTAACACTGGACCTTCAGCCAAAATATTTAGTTCGCTATCCGTGACAATAGAAGCAATTTCGATGATTTTGTGCGTTTCAGGATCAAGCCCTGTCATCTCTAAATCAACCCAAATTAGGTTTTGATCGCTAAAGGACATGGTTACGCCGCCTATTTGTTTATCGATAAAAGAGGTACTATACCTCAAAATACGAGAAACACGATACTCATACACGGAGCCAAGAGTACGGCTCAACCATTTGAGTAAATTCACATAAAGTACAGAATTGTGGCAAAGAAGAAAAAGTTAACCAAAGGTCAGGTGCGACGCGTACGTAGCAACCAACAAAAGCGTTTGAAGAAGCAAGAAGATTCCATTCAGTGGGATGAAAACATGCTAGGCGCCAGCAAGCAAGGTCTCGTGATCACTCGTTTTGGTCAGCACGCGGACATTGAAGACCTTGAAACAGGCGAAATTCAACGCTGTAACCTCCGCCGTGGTATTGAGTCTCTAGTATCTGGCGATCGTGTTTTATGGCGCGAAGGATTGGAGTCTATGGCGGGCATCTCTGGTGTTGTTGAAGCGGTAGAACCTCGCTCTTCAGTGCTCACTCGTCCAGATTATTACGATGGCCTAAAACCCGTTGCAGCCAATATTGATCAAATGGTCATTGTCTCTTCGGTATTACCAGAGCTATCGCTAAATATTATTGACCGCTATCTCGTTGCATCAGAAACACTGAATATTGCGCCATTGTTGGTCTTAAATAAGGTCGACCTTCTAGAAGCCGATGACCGTGCAATGTATGAAGAATGGCTCAAAGAATATGAACGTATTGGCTATAAAGTGCTTCTGGTCAGCAAGAAGTCTGGAGAAGGCATTGCTGAACTAGAAACCCTGCTGCGTGATCGAATTAATATCTTTGTTGGTCAATCAGGCGTAGGGAAATCCAGCTTAGTCAACGCGTTAATGCCGGAACTAGAGAGCGAAGTGGAAGAAGGCGAAGTCTCTGAGAACTCTGGCTTGGGCCAACACACCACGACGGCTGCACGTTTATACCACATTCCAACGGGTGGCGATTTGATCGACTCACCTGGAGTACGTGAATTTGGTCTTTGGCATTTGGAAGCAGAAGAAGTAACAAAAGCATTCGTTGAATTTCGACCATATTTAGGCGGTTGCAAGTTCCGAGATTGTAAACACAATGATGACCCAGGCTGCCTTCTACGTGAAGCTGTCGAGAACGGGGAAATTAACGAAACTCGCTTTGAAAATTATCATCGTATTTTGGAAAGCATGGTTGAAAACAAAGCAAATCGTCAGTATTCACGTAATAAAAAAGCCGATCTGTAATTGAGTTAAGGCTGTAACTGTGTAAAAAGTCTTCACCTAATACTGACAAGCAAATTAAATTTCAGTAACATCACGCGCCCTAAAGCGCGAATCTAACAGAAGTATCGGAATTAAAGATGGACAAGTTTAAAGTTGGACTGCAGTACTGGATCCCACAACACGGCCTCACTCGCCTAATGGGTAAACTGGCTTCAGCAAAAGCTGGCGGTCTAACAACAGCAGTTATTCGTTGGTTTATCAAACAATACAATGTGAATATGGATGAGGCAAAGCACTCAGATCCTAAGCATTTTAAAACGTTCAACGAGTTTTTCGTTCGTGAGCTAAAAGAAGGCGCACGCCCAATTTCTGAAGGCGAAAACGTCATCACTCATCCAGCCGACGCTTGTGTTAGCCAGTTTGGCCCTATTGAAGATGGTCAACTTATCCAAGCAAAAGGTCATCACTTCTCAGCACAAGAATTGCTGGGCGGTGACGCGAATTTAGCGGACGAATTTAAAGATGGTTCTTTTGCAACATTGTACCTATCTCCGAGCGATTACCACCGTGTACACATGCCATGTGACGGCACTCTGCGCCAAATGATTTACGTACCAGGTGACCTGTTCTCAGTAAACCCTCTGACAGCAGAAAACGTACCGAACCTATTTGCACGTAACGAGCGTGTGGTGTGTATCTTCGATACTGAGTTTGGTCCAATGGCACAGGTGCTTGTTGGTGCGACAATTGTTGGTAGCATTGAGCAAGTATGGGCTGGCACGATCACTCCGCCTCGTGGAAACACTGTCTACAAATGGAATTACCCAGCAGAGGGTGACAAGGCCGTGATCTTGAAAAAAGGCGAAGAGATGGGCCGCTTCAAACTGGGTTCTACTGTTATTAACCTGTTTGCCAAAGACGCGATTGAGTTTGACGCAAGCATGGAAAACGGTAAGCCAACCGTTATGGGCACACCTTACGCCTTGAAAAAATAAGTAAAACACCGTTAAAGAGCCCTTTATTAAGGGCTCTTTTTATTGATAAAAAGCAAAACTCCGTTCGAAATTTAGCCTCTATTTCTCAAACTCATACCTGCCTCTAAGACCCTCATTCCACAATCAATTATCCTGCGCTTAGAATGAATATTTAGAGGGGCAGCCAATGCCAAAGATGAGTGTAAACACGTTGGCGAAATTGCTGGTGTGCTTTTTAATTCCGCTCGGTGTTTTGATGATGCCGATCGATGCTATTCCTATTGACGATCTCACTTTAATTCAGCATCGCCTGTTGGCTATTTTTCTTCTTGCTGCTCTACTTTGGGTTCTCGAGCCGGTTCCCGTTTTTGCTACGTCCATTCTTATTATCGCTCTTGAACTGATCATGATATCGGATAAAGGTTTGCATCTATTTCGCAATCCACCAGCGGGGCATGATTTAGGAGAGTTAATTGCTTACACCGATATTTTCTCGGCCTTCTCTTCACCGATCATTATTCTTTTTATGGGTGGTTTTGCTCTTGCGATTGCGGCTTCCAAATACGAGCTCGACAACAACCTCGCCCGAGTTCTATTAAAACCATTCGGCACCCAACCTAAGTTCATCATGCTGGGCTTGATGTTAATTACCGCCGTTTTTTCAATGTTTATGTCCAATACTGCCACGACCGTGATGATGCTAGCCCTGCTTGGCCCCATCGTCGCTTCAGCACCTAAAGGGGATTTAGGCATTAAAGCACTGGTGTTGTGTATTCCAATTGCAGCGAATACAGGCGGCATTGCGACTCCGATAGGCACGCCACCTAATGCGATAGCGCTTCAATATCTCACTGGAGAAAACGCGATAGACTTCCTATCGTGGATGACAATGGGTCTACCCTTTGTGTTGGTACAACTCACTGTAGCTTGGTTCTTGTTGCAAAAGCTGTTTCCGTCTAGCGAACCAGAAATGAAACTAAAGCTAGATGGTACATTCAAAAAGAGCTGGCGTGCGATCGTCGTCTACATCACTTTTGCACTAACCATTTTGCTTTGGATGACAACGAAAGTGCATGGCATGAATACATATGTTGTCGCGATTATCCCACTAGCAGTGTTCACGTTAACGGGCATTATGGGAAAAGAAGAGCTCAAGCTGATTAACTGGGATGTTTTATGGCTGGTTGCCGGTGGTATAGCAATTGGTATTGCCTTAGACAAAACAGGCTTAGCCGAAGCATTAGCGCACGCCATTGATTACAGCCTGCTATCACCATTTGCCGTTGTTTTAGCCCTATCAGTAGTGTGTTGGTTAATGGCGAACTTTATGTCTAATACCGCAACGGCAAACTTATTGATGCCTATTGCTGCCGCTATTGGTACATCCATGCCAAGCCTTATTGCGGTTGGTGGCCTACAAGGTTTACTGGTTGTCGTCGCCTTCTCCGCATCACTTGGCATGATCTTACCGGTTTCCACACCACCAAACTCTTTGGCTTATTCAACAGGCCTCATCGAGAGCAAAGACATGGCGAAAGTAGGCCTGATTCTCGGTTTGATTGGTCTACTTATCGTGTATGGCGCAGTTTTGGTACTGTTTTAATCGAAGAGCTCCATGAAAAAGCGTATTGTCATGGAGTGCTCTCTAGCTACTGCCCTTACAGAGCGGCTTTTACATCCCATAAATTTCGTGCATATTAAGACTCCTCTACTCTACAAGGACGTCGACACATCATGGGTTACGAATGGCTTGCTTTATGCGCCGCTTTTCTGTGGGCAGTTTCTAGCCTAATTTCGGTCATTCCTGCACAACACCTAGGCGCATTTTCTTACAGCCGCTGGCGTATGGGCTGCACAGCCGTGATCTTATCAACAATGGCCTGGATAACTGGCGGCTGGTTAACGGTTTCTTGGGAACATGTAACGCCAATGATGGCCTCAGGACTGATTGGTATTTTTATTGGCGATACCGCTCTATTCGCGTGTTTGAATCGTATGGGGCCAAGACAAGCCGGGTTACTCTTCTCTTGCCACGCCGTGTTCTCTGCCATCTTGGGCTACTTCTTATTTAGCGAAGTCATGACCACAATAGAACTACTGGGCGCATCATTGGTATTTAGCGGCGTGGTGATGGCGATATTCTTTGGCCGAAGAGGTCAAGTGAATAACGTCTTGGAAGACATTAAAGGTAACATCTGGGTGGGTATTGGACTTGGCTTAACCGCAGCAATGTGCCAAGCATTGGGCGGCATCATCGCCAAGCCAGTAATGCAAACCAGTATTGACCCAGTTGCGGCTTCTGCTATTCGAATGATCAGTGCCTTTTTCGCCCACAGCATGTTGTTAATTCTAGGAGTCAAAGTCGCTCGCTCGACGCAACACATTACTTGGCGCATATTTGGTATTACTGCGCTTAATGGTTTCTTGGCGATGGCCGTCGGCATGACGCTAATCTTATACGCACTGCAAGAAGGAAATGTAGGTATGGTTGCACTTCTATCTTCAACCACGCCAATTATGTTGCTACCACTGCTCTGGATTTACACTAAACGCCAACCAAACCGATTTGCATGGTTGGGCGCTGTCCTAGCTGTGATTGGTGCGGGCATTTTGGTTCAGTAACCTTACAGACCAGCCCTTACTGCCAGATACAAAAAAGCCCGAGTTTAAACTCGGGCTTTTGTCATTCGGAGCTGTTAGTTAATTATTTAACTAATACTTCACCCGTCATTTCTGCTGGGATTTCTAGACCAGCTAGAGAAAGCATGGTTGGTGCAAGGTCAGACAGTTTACCGCCTTCTTTGAATTCAACCGCTTTGTCACCTACATAGATTAGAGGTACGGGTAGGTTAGTATGAGCAGTGTGGATGCCGCCAGTTTCAGGGTCGATCATCATTTCTGCGTTACCGTGGTCCGCAGTGATCAATAGTTGACCGCCAACTTCTTTGATTGCTTCAACCACTTTACCCACACTTTCATCTAGAGCTTCGATTGCTTTCTCAGCCGCTTCATAAACGCCAGTGTGACCAACCATATCTGCGTTCGGGTAGTTACAGATGATGGTATCGAACTTACCAGACTTGATAGCCGCAACCATCTTCTCTGTTAGTTCTGGAGAGCTCATTTCAGGCTGCATGTCGTACGTTGCAACTTTTGGTGAAGCAACCAATTGACGCTCTTCGCCTTCGAATTCGTTCTCAACACCACCGTTGAAGAAGAAAGTCACGTGTGCGTATTTCTCTGTTTCAGAGATACGTAGCTGAGTTTGACCTTGTTTAGATAGCCACTCACCGTAAGTGTTTTCTAGAGACGCAGGTGGGAATGCGATAGCTAGAGGGATATCAGCCGCGTATTGAGTCAGCATCACAAAGTTAATTGCTGGGAATGCTGCACGCTCAAAACCGTCAAATGCAGGAACGAATGCACGAGTGATTTGACGTGCACGGTCAGCACGGTAGTTCATGAAGATAACCGCATCGCCATCTTGCATGATTGCGTCTTCTTGACCTTCTGCTTTGATAGCTGTTGCTTTAACGAATTCGTCGTTTTCTTCACGAGCGTAAGCCGCTTCTAGACCTGCAACTGCCGTTTCTGCTGTGAACTCAGCTTTAGCTTGAGTTAGAAGATCGTAAGCAACTTGGACGCGATCCCAGTTGTTGTCACGGTCCATTGCGTAGTAACGACCTACTAGAGAAGCAACGCGGCCTTTACCTAGTTTCGCAAATAGGTCTTGGAAACGTTGTAGTGAGTTTTCAGCACTACGTGGTGGTGTGTCACGGCCGTCTAGGAAGCAGTGTAGGTAGATTTTCTCTGCGCCACGCGCCGCTGCCATTTCAACTGCTGCGTAAATGTGGTCTTCGTGAGAGTGAACACCGCCTGGAGACATCAGGCCCATGATGTGTACTGCTTTTTCAGCTTTCACAGCAGAGTCGATTGCTTCAACTAGCGCAGGCGTTTCTTCGAACTCACCATCAGCAATTGATTTAGTGATACGAGTCAGGTCTTGGTATACAACGCGGCCTGCACCAATGTTAGTGTGACCAACTTCAGAGTTACCCATTTGACCATCAGGAAGGCCAACATCCATGCCTGAAGCAGAGATTAATGTGTGTGGGTTATTCGCAATCAGAGCATCCATTACTGGTGTTTTCGCATTCGCAATTGCGTTACTTGCTGTGTCTTCACGGTAACCGTAACCGTCAAGGATAACTAGAGCCAATGGCTTCTTAGCTGACATAGTGATGACCTCATCAAATTTAAGTAACTTTTGGCGTAGGGCCTCGCTGCCCTATCTAACCTTGAAACAAAACTAGCGTAATTTTACTACACTTTTTAACCAAAACTGTAGGTTAAGATCAAATAATGTTTGCGATTTATTGTTGCTATCTTACAAGTTAAGCGAACAACGAGTCAGTGCCGACAAACGTGTTCCACAAGCATAGTCATTTCTAATACGCTTTGTACACCCCAGTCTAAGTTCGGTTTTCTTACGCTTCTCATTCTTATTTTTGCACTTGAAACAGTGCTAATTTAAAGCAACATCAAACAAGATGGGTTAATACCTATTGTTCTCTTTTCTCAGTAAAACAGAAGTCACTTAAACCGATAAGTCCAATAGGCCAAAGCAATCAAGCTACCAGAGCGAAATGTACGGATAGTAAGGGCATAACGGGTTTATAGAGATCTCAATTATTCGTTAGAAAATTTTAACCCTCTCGCCTAAGAGCCGTAACCTCGCTATACTCCTGCTTTATTTTTCCGCCAACAGCGTAAGAGCTCAAGACATGCAAGAGTACATTGAATTTTTCCAACAGAACATGATTCTATCTTTGGTTTGGGTAGGTCTTCTTGTCGCCTTTATCATGAACATCGTGAAATCAGCGACAGCCGCATACAAAGAAATCAACGTAAACCAACTGACTCATCTTATGAACCGTGAAAACGGCGTTGTAGTGGATATCCGTACCAAAGACGAGTTCAAAAAAGGTCATATCACCGACTCACTTCACATTTTACCGTCAGACATCAAAGCGTGTAACTTGGGTAGCCTTGAAAACCACAAATCAGACCCAATCATTGTGGTATGTAAGACAGGACAGACCGCTCAAGAAAGCGCAAACCTACTAGTAAAAGCTGGCTTCGAAAACGTGAGCCTACTAAAAAATGGTTTGATTGCGTGGAACGAAGCGAACCTGCCGTTAGTTCGCGGTAAGAAGTAGGAACGTGGCAAGAACGAAAGTTCGCGTTTAAACGCGCTTTTACCAAGCCTCGCGGACAAAAAACTGAGCAAATTGAAAGCAGTTGGAGCACTAAGTTGTGACGCTTTGCACGTAATACACGCTTCATCTAGTCAAGGTAGATTGGCTCAGTTAGTCTCAGGACATACCAGTTTTCTGAGCTTAGACGTTTCTAGGCTCAACAAATATTGATTTAAGGATTAAAAAATGGCTGAAGCAGCACCTCAAGACGCACAACAAAACTTCGCAATTCAACGCATCTTCCTAAAAGACGTTTCTTTTGAAGCGCCGAACTCTCCAGTAATTTTCCAGAAAGAGTGGAACCCAGACGTTAAACTAGACCTAGACACTCAAAGCCGTGAGCTTGGTGAAGGCGTTTACGAAGTTGTTCTACGCCTAACCGTTACTGTGAAGAACGAAGAAGAGACTGCGTTCCTATGTGAAGTTCAACAAGGTGGTATCTTCACTGCTGAACAAATGGAAGCTGGTCAACTTGCACATTGCCTAGGCGCATTCTGCCCGAACATCCTATTCCCATACGCTCGTGAAACTATCTCAAGCCTAGTCGTTAAAGGTACGTTCCCTCAACTGAACCTAGCGCCAGTAAACTTTGACGCGCTATTCATGAACTACCTACAACAGCAAGCTCAACAAGGCGAAGCTGAAGCGTAATTCACGTTTTATAAGTGACGAATAGCCACAGTGCTGACGTCACCGACTCAAATAAAATGCACAGAGCGTCTACCATTCGATGCAATGTGCATTTTTTATTTCTGACAAAAGTTCCTAGTTCCTAATCGCCAGAAGGCGTAAAATTTGACGATTAGGAACTAGATTCTACTAGTAGCAAGACAATTAGGCGGTAGCATGACACAAGCAAATACAAACAATGCTTACGGTAAAGACATCGCAATGACTGTGATTGGCGCAGGCTCATACGGCACCTCTTTGGCAATCTCACTCGCTCGTAACGGCGCGAACGTTGTCCTTTGGGGACACGAGCCAGAGCACATGGCTCGCCTAGAAGCAGACCGAGCTAACCATGCCTTCTTACCAGGTGTTGATTTCCCTGAAAGCTTGATCATTGAATCGGATTTAGAAAAAGCCGTTCAAGCAAGCCGAGATTTGTTGGTTGTGGTTCCAAGCCATGTCTTTGGCATCGTGCTAAACAGCTGTAAACCATTCTTGCGCGAAGACTCTCGCATCTGTTGGGCAACCAAAGGGCTTGAACCTGAAACGGGGCGCCTACTGAAAGACGTTGCTTATGACATTATCGGTGAAAACTACTCACTAGCAGTATTGTCTGGCCCAACGTTTGCGAAAGAGCTCGCAATGGGTATGCCGACTGCAATTTCAGTTGCGTCTCCAGATTCTGAATTTGTTGCGGATCTACAAGAAAAAATCCACTGTAGCAAAACCTTCCGCGTATATGCCAATAGTGACTTTATTGGTATGCAATTGGGCGGCGCTGTGAAAAACGTTATTGCGATTGGTGCGGGTATGTCTGATGGTATTGGTTTTGGCGCCAACGCCCGTACTGCATTAATTACTCGTGGCTTGGCTGAAATGAGTCGCCTTGGTGCTGCGCTGGGTGCACAGCCAGAAACCTTTATGGGCATGGCAGGTTTAGGCGATCTTGTCCTGACATGTACCGATAACCAATCACGTAACCGACGCTTTGGCTTGGCATTAGGCCAAGGTAAAGACGTTGATACGGCTCAAGAAGAAATTGGCCAAGTGGTTGAGGGTTACCGCAATACAAAAGAAGTATGGCTACTCTCTCAACGTATGGGTGTTGAGATGCCGATAGTTGATCAAATTTATCAAGTATTGTATCAAGGAAAAGATGCGCGCTTAGCAGCGCAAGATTTACTTGCTCGTGACAAAAAAGCCGAAGGAAAGTAGCACTCTACCGCCCTTTGCAGCTCATCTGAGAAAAATTGAAGTTGTCGGGTCACGGAAGAACCACTCTGGATATTGAGAATGAAACACTGCGAAAAACAAAAAGTCTGGAACAAAATTGTCTCAGAAGCCCGTGAAATGTCAGAACAAGAGCCTATGCTGGCGAGCTTCTATCATGCCACCATTATCAAGCATGAAAGTTTGTGTGCCGCTCTGAGTTATATTCTGGCTAACAAATTGAACACCGCTTCCATGCCAGCGATGGCTGTGCGTGAAGTGGTTGAAGAAGCCTTTGCGGCTGATCCAACCATCACTGACGGCGCGGCTTGTGATATTTGTGCCACGGTCAATCGCGACCCTGCTGTTTCAATGTACTCAATGCCATTGCTGTACCTAAAAGGCTATCACGCACTGCAAGGCTACCGAGTAGCAAACTGGCTGTGGAAGCAAGGTCGTCACGCTCTTGCGACTTACCTACAAAATCAGATTTCGGTAGCATGTCAGGTCGATATTCACCCTGCAGCACGCATTGGTAGTGGTATCATGCTCGACCATGCAACAGGCATCGTGATTGGTGAAACTGCCGTGGTCGAAAACGACGTGTCTATACTGCAAGATGTCACCCTTGGTGGTACTGGTAAAGAGTGCGGCGATCGTCACCCGAAAATCCGTGAAGGCGTGATGATTGGTGCAGGTGCCAAAATTCTTGGTAATATCGAAGTGGGCGAAGGGGCGAAAATCGGCTCTTGCTCCGTAGTATTGCAAGCGGTGCCACCGCACACGACCGTGGCAGGCGTACCCGCGAAAATCGTTGGTCGACCAAAAACAGACAAACCCTCTCTCGATATGGATCAAGGCTTTAACGGCAAGTCGCAAAGCTTTATCCATGGAGATGGTATTTAATCGTCAACAAACCTTTTTGACAACAACGTGGTAGGTAACTCTCAAGTGCGAAAACAAAATCACCCTGTTCTACGCTCGGCTATTTTATTAACTTGTGCTTTATCTGCCACTTATCCCATTACCTCCTCTGCTGTGAGTCAGCAAGAGCTCAAAGGCGTATCCAGTGAGATAAGCCGTCAGCGCAAATCGCTCTCTTCCCAAGAAAAGCAGCTCAATGAGTTACAGAAATCACTAAAAGATCAAGAGCTTGGTATTTCTAAGCTTGAGCGTGAAATACGACAAACCAAGTCTAACCTCGCACAAGCAGACAAAAACATAGAAAACCTGGAAGAGAAAATTGCCTTGCAAGAAGCACAGCGTCAAGAGCAAGAAGAAGAACTCAAACAGCTGCTGCAAACGTATTACGTAACCGAGCGAGCGAAGGCCAATGGTCACTTGTTAAATCAAGGTGTGGAAGAAGACCGCATGAGCCAATACTTCCAGCATTTAGCTAAAGCACGTGCTGAAGTGATTGATGCGATCACCAAAATAACCCAAGAATTAGCGCACAACAAAAACCAGCTCGAGCTAGAAAAAGAGCAAATCGAGACTCTGCTCAAGCAGCAATCCGAAAAACGTACAGCGCTAGCGAGTACACAATCCAAGCGTAAGCAAACCCTGAATAAAATTCAGAGCAGTATCAAGAATGACAAACGCTACTTAGCCGAGCTGCAACGCAACGAAACCCGTTTAAAAGCAGAGATCGCCAAAGCAGCGAAGCGTAATGCGGTGCCAATGGACGGACTCGGCAAACAGCGCGGTAAGTTGCCTTGGCCACTCAAAGGCAGTGTGTTACACAACTTTGGTACGCGACAAACCGGGCAGGTAAACTGGAAGGGCATGGTGTTGTCTGCCAACTATGGTCAACAAGTGAAAGCCGTTTATCCTGGTACTGTCGTATTTGCTGAGTATCTGCGCGGATACGGTTTAGTGGTACTGCTCGACCACGGAAAAGGTGACATGACCCTCTATGGTTACAACCAAGCGTTAACTAAAAAAGAAGGCGACCGAGTCACCGCCGGCGAAGTGATTGCTCTCGCGGGTGATACAGGTGGTCAAGACAGACCATCGCTGTACTTTGAAATTCGTCGTAATAGTGAAGCGCAGAATCCGAAATCTTGGTTAAAACGCTGATTATCTGACTCATAGACTTATAATAAAAAAGGAGCCACTCGGCTCCTTTTTTGTATTCATATTTTGGAAAATGCTATGCGTAGTAGGTTTCTACCGCATCAATAAAAGCATTCACATCATCTTTGCTTAACGCGTTGATTCCTGCCGCCGCCTCTCGCCCCCCACCTGTCGGGAACTGACCACACACGGCAACGGCACCTTGTTTATTGTTTAATGGGGCGCGGAGTGAAACCGTATAAGTACCATCTGCATTTTCAGTAAGTACCGCATGCGCAGAGTCAGGGGTTTGGTTTGCTAGCCAGTTGCCATAAACACCACTGATTCGGCGTGATGCCGCCGTGTTTGGTAACTCAAACAACTTCAGCTTACCACTCTCATGCATGGCAGGCACTGCGAGAGCCGCCTCCATGTCTTGTTGGTAAGCCGATTGCAATTGGTAGTATGGCGAGGCCGTATCTTCAATAGCTTCAAATGGTGACGTGTACTTCAGCAAAGCTCGGTACAGCTCCGCAGGGTGAAAGTGTAAATCTTCGACCTTCGATCCGTAGCCGTTGTAGTTAATTAAAGTACCCAGCTCTTTTAGCTGCTCTTTCTGTTGCTGCAACAAGCCCGCGTTATTCGCTAACTCATCGGCTTTAGCAATCATGTTATCGCCATAAGCCGCCGTAATCGCCCAGTTATGAAAACGCCCATCAAGCAACTTATCGACAATCAACGCCGTGCACATGTTGGCATCGAGGTCGATGTGCGCATCCAAATTACCATGCTGAGGAATGTCGCCCGCTTTGTGATGATCGGCGTAAAAGACGTGCGCGCCTTGAGCCAAAGCTTGCTCTAGACCTGCCATGTTCTTTTCCATCGAAATGTCTAACACAGTCAGCTCATCACCCGCTTGCACGTCTACTTTTTCCACCAGCTTGATGTCGCGCTTTACACCGGTTATTAACTGGGCATCGACAGGATCAGCCAAACGCAATTGTAGAAGAGCAATGATGCCATCAGCATCACCATTAAAAATGTCGTAATTCATGGGGCGATAGTTCCTTTATCGAGAATCTTATCCCTGCAAGGGTTTTTAGCGTATGGGACTATTGTGCGTGGCATATTTGACAAGTCAACTCGAGCCACGACTCGAAAATGAGAGTGACTCTCGAAATATTAAGCAGTTTGACGTTTAACTGTGTAGATTGCTAACCGCATCGTCTAATAACAGTAGCTGCTCTAAGCCCTGCTCTGTTGCTAATGGCTTAACGACATTAAGCATCTGCAACATCCCTTGCTTCACCATTTGCTCAGTAATGTTGGTTTTTGAAGCCATCGCGGATTGATATGCCAACCAACTACACGCAATCAAGTGCAATGTACATACCAATGACTTCAACTGTTGTTGATCGACATTCAACAGCTTCATCGTTACGAACTCTTGCATAATAGCAATGAGGTTCGCTTGCAGCTTCTCTTGCACATCGATGTACTGTTCGTGTAGCTGTTCATCTCGTGACAAGATTTCTGGTAAGTTTGCGTAGAAAAAGCGGTATTTCCACATCAAGGTAAAAATAGAGTCTAGGTAGCTCTTCAGCATAGTCAGGCTCTCTTGCGAACCTTGAATAGGGGTAAATCTTTCTAAAAGTTCTGCTGAATAAAGCGCAAAGATCTCACGAACGATTTCTTGCTTATTGCGGAAGTGGTAATACAGATTACCAGGGCTAATTTCGATGTGATCGGCAATGTGATTGGTGGTGATGTTTCGCTCACCATGTTGGTTGAACAACTCCAGTGCCGCGTAGACGATTTTGTCGCGCGTTTTCATTGTTATCGTGTTCCCTCTTCATTAACGAATCGAGTATAGCGACTTCACCAACCTAGGTCGATAGAGGCTCCAAATACGGTAACATAACAGACCAGTTAAGATGCCAGTTGAGTTGGCGACAAGGTCTAACCAAGAAGTTTGTCGCCCTACATACCCTTGCAACCACTCAATAACGGCGCTGAATAGCAAAATACCAATCGCCACCGCCCAACGTTGACGCCAACGCCACACGCAAAAGCAACCTAAAAACGCAAAGCCGCTATACGCCATAGCGTGCTGCATTTTGTCGAGATACGCAATATTGCCCCAGTCTTGCAGTTCACCTGAACTCAGAGATAAAAAAGCGATCAATATGGCGTAGCTAAAGATGACGAAACGTGCAGCCGTCAGGTTCATTGGACGTCCTTATGCAATTGGAAATGGAAAGGCCGTCACTTGATCAATGTGGTCACAGCCTAGCGCCAGCATGATCAAACGATCGATACCCAACGCGACCCCTGCACAATCTGGCAACCCTGCTTCCAGTGCAGAGATCAGATGATAATCGATCGGCTGTGGTTTTAAACCCATTTCGATACGCTTTGCGTTATCTTGTTCAAAGCGCGCTAATTGCTCTTTCGGGTTATCCAGTTCATGAAATCCGTTCGCCAGCTCTATCCCCTTAAAGTACACTTCAAAACGATCCGCGACGCGATGATCTTGAGGATTGATTTTCGCAAGCGCCGCCTGTGATGCAGGGAAGTCGTACACAAAAGCCGGCACGTCCTGACCAATTTTGTTTTCTACTCCCACGCTAAATAGTAGTTGCAGCAGCGTATCGCGATCTTCTTCTGGCTCAGCAATGTCACTCAAACCCAGCTTGCTTGCCGCCGCTTTCAGCTCAGTCATCGAGCCTTCCAGTGGACACACACCCAACACATCAATGAAGGCTTGCTTATACGTCATGCGCTGCGCTGCGCCACACTTCAATACCAGCTGCAACAGGTCATCCATTTCATCCATCAATTTATGATGGTCAAAGCCAACGCGATACCACTCCAACATCGTGAATTCAGGGTTGTGGTAGCGACCATTCTCTTCATTACGAAATGCTTTGTTGATTTGATAAATACAACCGCTACCCGCAGCCAAAAGGCGCTTCATATGGAATTCTGGGCTGGTCATAAAAAACAGCTTACTGCCATCGGCATAGCCTGGGCCAACAAACTCGGTTTGGAAAGTATGCAAATGGATGTCAGTCACGGTTGCGTGACTCATGGCTGGCGTATCGACTTCCATCACCTGTCGGTCAGCGAAGAATTGTCGAATCGACGCGACTAACGTCGCACGTTGACGAAGTTGGTCAATGGAAGCAGTAGGTTGCCAGTTGGTTTGCATAACAAATCTCTCAAACTTTAATTCAGCGAGGAAAGTCTCATTCTACATGCTTTTTACTCTTCAAGAAGAGAGGAATATCCCTTCTTCTTTTTACTAATGAGCTCGCCAATTTGAGGCAAGCATTACTCGTGCCGCAGAACAAAAAACACTCAGTTAAAATCCTATTATCCATGCGGTTAATGTCACGCAACACAGGCTTAACATCCCTAATGTTAATGCTTGAGGGCCAAAACCTCGATGCCGTGATAGCAGTCACATAACCTATAAATTCTATGCCCTTAAGTGCATTACCGAAGCAAAAACCCAATTACATCAATTTTTCTGCCATGTGGCTCATCTACACTAACCCTACTACTTTTGGGGAGTTCTTTTTAAAGAGCGCCTCGTAATGACAATAACAAGCGGATTTCCGCAATCACACACTGGAGGATAACTGTGCAAATTATCACCACAGATATCGCAGTCATCGGCGCAGGCGGCGCTGGTCTTCGTACTGCTATTGCAGCGGCTGAAGCAAACCCAGACTTAGAAGTCGCTCTGATTTCTAAAGTTTATCCAATGCGCTCCCACACGGTCGCTGCAGAGGGTGGCTCAGCAGCAGTTATCAAGGATGAAGATAGCTTAGACAACCACTTCAACGACACTGTTGGCGGTGGTGACTGGCTATGTGAACAGGATGTTGTTGAATACTTTGTAGAGAACGCGACTCGCGAAATGATCCAAATGGAGCAATGGGGTTGCCCATGGAGTCGTAAAGAGAACGGTGAAGTCAACGTACGCCGCTTTGGTGGTATGAAGGTTGAACGTACTTGGTTCGCTGCAGACAAAACTGGCTTCCACATGCTTCATACGCTATTCCAGACATCAATGAAGTACAGCAACATCAAACGTTTTGATGAGTACTTTGTGGTGGATCTGCTTGTTGATGAAGGCGAAGTTCAAGGTCTGATTGCTATTCACATGTCTGAAGGCGAGCTTGTTACTATCAAAGCAAAATCTGTTGTTCTAGCAACAGGTGGCGCGGGCCGTGTTTACCACTGTAACACCAACGGCGGTATCGTAACGGGCGATGGTATGGCAATGGCTTACCGTCACGGCGTTCCTCTACGTGATATGGAATTCGTTCAATACCACCCAACCGGTCTTCCAGGCACAGGTATCCTGATGACGGAAGGTTGTCGTGGTGAAGGCGGTATCATCGTTAACAAGAATGGCTACCGTTACCTACAAGATTACGGCATGGGCCCTGAAACTCCAGTTGGCCAACCGAAGAACAAATACATGGAACTGGGTCCTCGTGACAAAGTTTCTCAAGCTTTCTGGCACGAACAACAGAAAGGCAACACCATCAAACACCCACTGGGTGACGTGGTGCACCTAGACCTTCGCCACCTTGGTGAAGAGTACCTACAAGAACGTCTACCGTTCATCTGTGAGCTAGCAAAAGCTTATGTAAACGTGGACCCTGCAAAAGAGCCAATTCCAATTCGTCCAACCGTTCACTACACCATGGGTGGTATTGAAACGGACGGCGGTTGTGAAACTCGCATTAAAGGCCTATTCGCGGTGGGTGAATGTGCGTCTGTTGGTCTTCACGGTGCAAACCGTCTAGGGTCTAACTCACTGGCTGAGTTCGTGGTATTTGGCCGCGTAGCGGGTGAAAATGCAGTGAAACGCGCAGCAGAATTCAAAGGTTGGAACGACGCGGCAATTGACACGCAAGTCAAAGCCGTTGAAGAGCGCATCGCGAAACTGATGAACCAAGAAGGCGACGAAAACTGGGCAGAAATACGCACAGAAATGGGCCACACCATGGAAGCGGGCTGTGGTATCTACCGCCAAGAAGATTTGATGCAAGCGACTATCGACAAAATCACTGAGTTGAAAGAACGCTACAAACGCATCAGCATCAAAGACAAAGGTAAAGTGTTCAACACAGACCTTCTGTACGCAATCGAAGTGGGTTACGGCCTAGAAGTCGCAGAAGCGATGGTTCACTCTGCGATTCTACGTAAAGAATCGCGCGGCGCGCACCAGCGTCTAGACGACGGTTGTACAGAACGTGATGACGTAAACTTCCTAAAACACTCACTTGCTTTCTACAAGCCAGAGTCAGCACCAAGTATCGATTACAGCAATGTGACCATCACTAAGTCACAGCCAAAAGCTCGTCTATACGGTGAAGCAGCAGAAAAAGCAGCGGCTGAAGAGAAGAACGCAGAGGAGCAAGCATAATGTCAGCAAATCGCATTCAAAAAGTAGACATCCTGCGTTACGACCCAGAAAAAGATGCAGAACCATACAAGCAAACATTCGAAGTCCCATTCGATGAAACCATGTCTGTACTTGACGCACTTGGTTACATCAAAGATCACCTAGACAAAGATCTGTCTTACCGTTGGTCTTGCCGTATGGCGATCTGTGGTTCTTGCGGCATCATGGTGAACAACGTACCGAAACTTGCTTGTAAGAGCTTCCTACGTGACTACCCAGACGGCGTGACTATCGAGCCTCTAGCGAACTTCCCAATCGAGAAAGACTTGATTGTTGATATGACGCCATTCATCGAGCGCCTAGAAGCAATCAAACCATACATCATTGGTAACGATCGTAAACCAGAAGACGGTACGAACTTGCAAACGCCAGAACAGATGGCGAAATACAAGCAGTTCGCTGGCTGTATCAACTGTGGTCTGTGCTATGCCGCATGTCCTCAGTTTGGTCTTAACCCAGAGTTCATCGGTCCTGCTGCACTAACGCTAGCCCACCGCTACAACCTAGACAGCCGTGACAACGGTAAAGATGAGCGCATGAAGCTTATCAACGGTGAAAACGGTGCTTGGGGTTGTACGTTTGTTGGTTACTGTTCTGAAGTTTGTCCGAAGAACGTTGACCCAGCAGCGGCTGTAAACCAAGGCAAAGTGGAGTCTTCTATGGACTTCGTGATTGCTATGTTGAAACCTGATGGTTCACCAAAGAAAGTGGAGGCATAAGGATGAGCAATCGTAAACCTTACGTTCGTGAAGTAAAACGCACTTGGTGGAAGAACCATCCTTTCTACCGCTTCTACATGCTACGTGAAGCGACGGTGCTTCCGTTAATCCTATTCACTCTGTTCCTAACTTTCGGTTTAGGTTGCTTGGTGAAAGGTCCTGAAGCATGGCAAGGTTGGTTAGCGTTCATGGCGAACCCAATCGTAGTCGCAATCAACATCGTTGCACTACTCGGTAGCCTATTCCACGCTCAAACTTTCTTCAGCATGATGCCACAAGTAATGCCAATTCGTTTGAAAGGCAAACCAGTGGACAAGAAGATCATCGTATTGACTCAGTGGGCCGCGGTTGCGTTCATCTCACTGATCGTTCTCATCGTGGTGTAAGGAGCTGAGCAATGAAACCGAATTATAGTGTAAACACATCACCAAAACGTTCTGATGAGCCAATCTGGTGGGGTCTGTTTGGCGCAGGTGGTACTTGGTTCGCGATGATCACGCCAATCACCGTTCTTGTGCTAGGTATCTTGGTCCCACTAGGCGTGATTGACGCAGAAGCGATGAGCTACGAGCGTATCTCTGCCTTCGCAACCAGCATCATCGGTGCGCTATTCATCATTGGCACGCTAGCATTGCCAATGTGGCATGCAATGCACCGTGTACACCACGGCATGCACGACCTTAAATTCCACACTGGTGTGATTGGTAAAATTGCATGCTATGCATTTGCAGGCCTCATCACTGCACTAGCAGTTATCTTTATCTTCATGATTTAAGAGACTGACCAAAAAAGAAAAAGCTGGCTAAATGCCAGCTTTTTTATTGCTTTGGGTTACCCATGATCTTTTTGCTTTTTAAGCTTTTGACCACCCATGATCTTATTGCTGTGCGACCTTCTTTGTCTGGTCCATAAGACCCAGAGCACCAAAGCCAGTAATCACATCTAGGTTTGTTTTCAAGCCCGTTTCGTCACTTCCACCAATGTAATTTTGTGGCATCTGAACTTGGAAGTTTTGCAAATTGTTGTACAGCGAGTTCGCTACGTCTCGATTCAATTCTGCCAAGTAAACTTCACGGTTTGCTCCTAACGCCGCATACTTACCTTTTAGGACTTCAGATTCTGCGCGACCTTTCGCTAATATCGCTTTCGCTTCAAACTCAGCAGAAAGTGCGTTCGCTTTTTGAATCGCTAAGTTAGCCTCTGCGATAGCTAGCTCTTTCTCCTTCTCGACTTCAGCAAGTCGTTTGGTTTTTTCCACTTCAACGATTTCACGCTCTGCAATCTGACGTGCAACTTCCACTTCTTTTTGCTGAGCAATAATTGCGAGTTCTTTACCACGCTGAGCGTCTTGCACCTCACGTGTTCGTTGAATCTCTTTGCGTAACTGCTCGGTCTCTGCCTGTGCTTTCGACGTTTCTTGTTCCTGAATCGCGCGAATACGATCCGCCACTAAACGCTTTTTATCTGCCAATAGCTGATCTAATTGCTTTTCTGGCTGCGGGTCACCAATGGTCACCTGCGTCACTTGAATACCGTATTGTTGTAACGGATTGTCTTGACGAATCGGTTGCCCGGTTTTGTCTACGACAGGTACGGTTTTCCAAACCAGTTGATTGGTGCGCTGTAATTGGTTCGGATTAGCTTGATTCGCCCCAACAGGCGCAAGATCCAACTCTTCCACTTCAACCTGACGTCGCTCTGTTAGATAAATCCCCTCTCGTAACTGATCGCCAAGTTTCGATTTAAACTGGTTCAAACCACCTTGGAAAAACTCTTCACCCGTGTATTGGGTTGCGGTAATCACCGTTACGTTACGTGCGTTCTTTACAAGCAGCGCATCGATCAAGTTACTGTTGTTGCGGAACTCTTTATGCATCTTCTTCACCGCTTCAGGGTCATTACTGAGCTTAAAGCGGAATGTTACGGGGATCTGACCAATATAGGTGTCGGCAAATCGAACCTGAATCGCATCAAGACGTTGATAAAAATCTTCGCCCTTGCTGTTACCGAATGACACGGTGATCACTTGGTCATACTTGGTGATTTTGGACAGAAATGGCATACGAAAATGAATGCCAGGTTCAGTAAACACATCCAACTCACCAGTAATATTATTCTGATGCACGTAGCTGTAACCCGCATCGGTCATCAGCACCGAGCTATTAATCGTTAAGCCTATTGCCAACAGCGGTACGCCAAATACGGCTGCTTTTAATCCTTTATGTAGTAACTGACGTCTTTCTTCCACCTTTAAACCCCTTCCTAAACCTCTGCTTTCCATTTTGTTCTCCTTTTTTGGATTGTTACTGAGTTAAATCGATAAAAATCAGATTGCTATGCAACTCAGCAACAAGTACTAATGTATCAAAATGTTACATTAAGGAATAATCGACAGATTCATGGAATAAATAAGATTTTTACGAATAATACAAAATCATCAAAAATTTGCGGAGGATATCGATGTTTTACGCAGAGGGATTAAAAGAGAAGAATCACAGGCAATAAAAAAGGCCGCCGAAGCGACCTTTCTAACAATCATATAAAGTGCTTACTTCACACGACCTACGTATTCAGCAGTACGAGTATCTACGCGAATCACTTCACCAATTGAGATGAACAGAGGAACACGAACAACAGCGCCAGTTGATAGCGTCGCTGGTTTACCGCCAGTACCTTGAGTATCACCTTTCAGGCCTGGGTCTGTGTCTACAACTTCTAGCTCAACGAAGTTTGGTGGAGTAACAGTAATTGGGTTACCGTTCCAAAGAGTGATCATACAAGTGTTGTTTTCTACCAACCACTTAGCGTTTTCACCTACCGCTTTTGCATCCGCTGCGATCTGTTCAAACGTTTCACTGTTCATAAAGTGGTAGAATTCGCCGTCTGAATATAGATAATCTAGGTCGATATCCATTACGTCTGCCACTTCACAAGTGTCACCAGACTTGAATGTTTTCTCTAGCACTTTACCAGAAAGAAGTTTACGAATTTTAACACGGTTGAACGCTTGGCCTTTACCTGGTTTAACGTATTCGTTTTCCAGAATTACACAAGGCTCGTTATCAAGCATTAACTTAAGACCGCCTTTAAATTCATTGGTGCTAACTGTAGCCATTTTTTCCTCTTACATTCTTAGAGCTAAATTCAATGCCGCACATAATAACCCGAAAAGTCGAATCTGTTGAGCAAAACTGGCTCAAACAGTTGGCGAATGGGATCTCTGATCCTGCAAAATTGCTCGAAATACTGGAAATTGATCCTTCACCGTGGCAAGACGGGTTTGCCGCGCGCAAGCTGTTTGCACAGCGTGTACCGCAAAGTTTTGTCGATAGGATGGAGAAAGGCAACCCTAAAGACCCTCTTTTACGTCAGGTTTTACCACTGAGCGACGAATTTGAGGTGCATCCGGGTTACTCCAATGATCCATTGGAAGAGCAGGACAATGAAGTCCCTGGCCTGCTACACAAGTATCGCAACCGCGCCCTGATGATTGTCAAAGGTGGCTGCGCGGTAAATTGCCGTTACTGTTTTCGTCGTCACTTCCCTTATCAAGAGAACAAAAGCGGGAAACAAGCCTGGACCAAGTGCTTAGAGTACATGGCACAACAACCAGAGTTGAACGAAGTCATCTTCTCAGGTGGTGATCCATTAATGGCAAAAGACGATGAGATTCATTGGCTTTTAGAGCACATTGCTCATATTCCTCACATCAAACGTCTGCGTATTCATAGCCGTTTACCTGTGGTGATTCCTGCTCGAGTCACTGATGAACTATGCCAACTGCTGCAAGCATCAAGGTTACAAATCATCCTCGTCACTCACATCAACCATGCTAACGAAATCAATGACGAATTTGCTGAACAGATGTTCAAGCTCAAAAGAGTGGGCGTTACGCTTCTAAACCAAGGCGTTCTGCTGAAAGGCGTGAATGATTCGGTAGAAGCTCAAGTGGCATTAAGTGAGGCCTTATTTGACGCGGGTATCTTGCCTTATTACCTCCACGTTCTTGATAAGGTGCAAGGCGCAGCGCACTACTTTATTTCGGACGAAGAAGCGAAAGCTATTATGCGCGGACTCATCACGCGTGTATCGGGTTATCTGGTGCCAAAACTCACACGAGAAATTGGTGGCAGGCCAAGTAAAACGCCGTTGGATTTGCATTTAGAATAAGCTCCAACGCTCAATTAAATTTGTCGTCTAGATTGATTATTTTTGTTCGCTTTGCACGGTAAGTCTATGCATACTCCGCACTTTTGGAGGTCAAGATGCATACAGCATTCGAACAAATTTTCGATCTTGGCCCATTCAGTTGGCCTGCCCTACTATGCTGCGCCATTAATGGGCTCATGATCGGTATAGAGCGCCAAACTCGTGGTAAACCGGTTGGCATTCGCACAGCAATACTAATTATTTCAGGCACCTACCTGTTTATGTCGATGGCCGTGTCGTTATCGCCAAATACACTTGATCAAGCACGAGTGCTTGGTCAGATTATTACTGGCGTCGGCTTCTTAGGCGCTGGCGTTATGATGACACTTGATGGAAAAATCCATGGCGTAACATCCGCGGCTGTAATATGGGTGCTAGCAGGTTTAGGTTTGATGATAGGTTTAGGTTATTTAACGCAGTCGGTGGTTATTACTCTCCTGACATTAACCGTGTTGTTAGGTGTGGATAAAGCAGAAAACCACATCAAAGCATTACGCCGCGGTGTTCATCAAAGAATTCAACAACGCAAAACTTCATCACGATTAATTAAATAGTTAACGCTCCGAGAAACTCGCTTCATCCCATCTGTAATTAAAAGCCCTCGACGAACATCGAGGGCTTTCTGTATATAAAGATTCTGACTTTCTCAGGGATTACTTAGCAAAGTTGATGAGTGGGAAACACTTGAAGAAACCGTTATCCGCACAGTTCAAAAGACCAATTTGCACGCCATCGATTTGATCGGTCATGTTGAAGAAACCAAACTGGAAATTAGACTTCTTAGAGATACTCGCTAAGCCCACATCCGCCATGGTGTAGCCTTCAGAATAGTTCACCGCGCTCCAGTTCAAGCCTTTTACGTTGTTCGTAATGTTAACAGCACCCAAGTTAACACCCGTCGTCTGACCTTGGTTCCAGTTCACTAAGCCTAAAGACGCGCCTTTCATTTCTTGATTTACTTTTGCTGCGCCAAAAAACAGACCGAAGTTCACACCTGTCGTACGATCCGTTTCTGACATACCAAGCAGTGAAAAGTCGACACCTTTAACCTCATTTACCTGCCCATGCAGCACAGCTAAACGAACGCCACCAACTGAAGAATTAGAAGGTGCGTTTGTGTTATCGATAGTAGAGAACATCACAGGTGTACTGTCGGCAAAAGCAACAGGTGATGCGATAGCGGCTGCAACCGCCAATGACGTCATAAGCTTTTTCATTTTCATCTCCATGATGGGAAGCAACAATTTACAACATAGTGTAATGTTCAGATTTTGCTCTGTCCCCGTTCAAAAAGTGTTAGCAATAGGTCAGATTTAACCATCTGACTCAAAAGAAAAAATATTTCTCTTCGATTTTTTGCTTCTGAAATGGCGCTTTTTACGCTCAAAAATTTCATGATAAGCCACACCAGAACGTCATGTTTCTCAGGTGATACGCATAAAAAAGTCGAGGCATCTGCCTCGACTTTTAAAGGTTTGGTCGGTTATCTTTCCGCTATAAGGTTTCCCTAGAGCGATGAGATAAGCTGGCTTACATCATGCCGCCCATACCGCCCATGCCACCCATGCCGCCCATGTCAGGCATCGCTGGCGCGTCTTTTTGCGGTAGGTCAGTAACCATCGCTTCAGTTGTGATCATCAAACCTGCAACCGATGCTGCGAATTGTAGTGCAGAACGAGTAACTTTAGTTGGATCTAGGATACCCATTTCTAGCATGTCGCCGTATTCGCCTGTTGCCGCGTTGTAGCCGTAGCTACCTTCACCCGCTTTCACGTTGTTCGCAACCACTGAGTCTTCCTCACCTGCGTTCTTCGTGATTTGACGGATTGGCGCTTCCATTGCACGTAGTGCAACGCGGATACCAACGTTTTGTTCTTCGTTGTCACCCGTTAGGTGAGCAATCTTAGATGCCGCACGGATCAGTGCAACACCACCACCAGCAACAACACCTTCTTCAACCGCTGCACGAGTTGCGGCTAGCGCATCTTCTACACGGTCTTTCTTCTCTTTCATTTCAACTTCAGTCGCTGCACCGACTTTGATTACTGCAACACCGCCAGCCAGTTTAGCAACACGCTCTTGTAGTTTCTCTTTGTCGTAGTCTGAAGTTGCGTCTTCGATTTGTTGACGAATCTGAGCAACACGGCCAGAGATCATCTCTTCTTCACCGATACCATCGATGATAGTCGTGTTTTCTTTCGTGATAGAAACACGCTTCGCTTGACCTAGATCTTCTAGTGCAACTTTTTCTAGCTCTAGACCGATCTCTTCAGAAATCACAGTACCGCCAGTTAGGATAGCGATGTCTTGTAGCATTGCTTTACGACGGTCACCGAAGCCAGGTGCTTTCACAGCTGCAACTTTTACGATGCCACGCATGTTGTTCACAACCAATGTTGCTAGCGCTTCGCCTTCTACATCTTCTGCAATGATAAGCAGTGGACGAGATGCTTTCGCGACAGCTTCTAGCGTTGGAAGAAGCTCACGAATGTTTGAGATCTTCTTGTCTACTAGAAGGATGAATGGGTTTTCTAGATCAACACTGCCTGATTCTTGGTTGTTGATGAAGTAAGGAGACAGGTAACCGCGGTCGAACTGCATACCTTCTACTACGTCTAACTCGTCTTGTAGCGCCTGACCTTCTTCAACCGTGATAACGCCATCACGACCCACACGCTCCATTGCTTCTGCAATGATATTACCTACGCTTGCGTCTGAGTTTGCAGAGATAGTACCAACCTGCGCGATCGCTTTTGTGTCGTTACATTCAACAGAAAGCTCTTTTAGTTGCTCAACTGCCGCGGCAACAGCTTTGTCGATACCACGCTTAAGATCCATTGGGTTCATGCCCGCTGCGACTGCTTTTAGACCTTCGTTAACGATAGATTGTGCTAGTACCGTTGCTGTTGTTGTACCGTCACCCGCTGCGTCGTTTGCTTTAGACGCAACTTCTTTAACCATTTGTGCGCCCATGTTCTGGAATTTATCTTCCAGCTCGATTTCACGCGCTACTGATACACCATCTTTAGTGATAGTCGGTGCACCAAAAGATTTGTCTAGAACGACATTGCGTCCTTTAGGACCCAGTGTTACTTTTACTGCGTCAGCCAGAACGTTTACACCTTCCAGCATTTTAACTCGTGCGTCATTACCAAATTTAACGTCTTTAGCAGCCATCTTTGATTTCCTTTCTAAAATTCTTTGTGTGTAATTTCGTAATTGAATCTGAGCAAAAAATTACTCAATGATTGCTATTATTCAACGATCGCCATGATGTCGTTTTCAGACATGACAAGCACTTCTTTACCGTCGATTTTTTCAGTTTTTGTACCGTAACCTTCAGCGAAGATAACGGTATCACCGACTTTAACGTCTAGTGGCAGTACGGTGCCGTTTTCTAGGATGCGGCCTTTACCCACAGCTAGAACAACACCGCGAGTCGATTTTTCTGCAGCAGAACCAGTCAGAACGATGCCACCAGCAGACTTAGATTCAACTTCTTTACGTTCAACGATAACTCGGTCATGTAATGGACGAATGTTCATCGGTCGTCTCTCCTGAAAATTTCCATGTTTATTTGATAATTGTCCTTAGGGACTGTAGCCCCAGACACGTGATCCCTATATAAGGGGTCGAAGCAGCGATCCCAAGGGGGTGGCACAAAATTTTTGTGACTTAGTTAAAATAACGAACAACTAGGCAACGGTTTGCGTTAGAAATGCTCACTCGCTCGGCATCTCGCTTTCTTGTATCCTTGCATTTTGCTCACCAGATAGTTGTCACACATGCAGGAAAATAACAAGCTGGAACCCCAAGCGACCGATAAGCATGGTTTGTTGACCGCACCCATTCCTGAAACGCTGCGGAAAATGACCGTACCCATGACCATGGGCATGATCGCAATTTTGATGTTTAACTTGGTGGACACGTTTTTTATCTCGTTGCTTGGCACTCAAGCGCTAGCAGCTATCAGCTATACCTTCCCTGTCACCTTTGCGGTTAACTGCATTACGATGGGGATTGGGATGGGACTATCGACCAATATTGGTCGCTTGCTTGGGCAAGGTCATGCACCACAAGCTGCACGGTTCACCACCCACGGTTTGTTATTAGCCGTGTTACTTGTGGCTATCGCGTCTTCTATTGGCTTTACCACCATTGCGCCATTGTTTCGTTTTCTTGGTGCGTCTGATGATCTCATCCCTCTTATTGAGCAGTATATGCAGGTCTGGTATCTCACCATTCCTCTGCTAGTGATCCCAATGGCGGGCAACAGTGCTATCCGAGCTACTGGCGACACAAAGACACCAGCAAAAGTCATGATGTTGGCTGGTTTGATTAATGGCATGCTCGATCCATTGTTGATTTTCGGTTATGGCCCTTTTCCGGAACTTGGCATTCAAGGCGCAGCCATAGCAAGTGCCTTTAGCTGGTTAGGTGCTTTGTGTGGCTCATTCTATGTGCTAATTAAACGGGAAAAATTGCTTGCTCAACCCCAATGGGCTTTGCTGAAACAAGACTGGCAACAGACACTAAAAATTGGTACCCCTGCAGCGCTATCAAACGCGATGAATCCGTTGTCCGGTGCCATTCTGATGATGCTGTTATCCAACCACGGTACAGCGGCGGTTGCTGCTTACGGCGCAGCGCAGCGTATTGAGTCCATATTGATTTTAGTATTGATGTCGCTGACCTCTGCCCTCACACCGTTTATGGCACAAAATTTAGGAGCCAAACAACCGCAACGAGCCTTTTCCGGTTTATTTATTAGCATGCGTTTTGCAGTGGTATTCCAAGGGTTTATCTTCTTGATGATGGTACCGCTGAGCATTCCTCTGGCTGCGCTGTTTTCTCAGGAAGATGCGGTGAAAAACCTGCTTTGGCATTATTTACTGGTGGTGCCATTTAGTTATGGCTTCCAAGGCATCGTAATGATGTTAGTCAGTGGTTTGAATGCGATGCACAAGCCATTGCGTGCATTCCAGTGGAGCTTTATGCGGCTGTTCATTTTTACCTTGCCATCGGCGTGGGTCGGGAGCCAAATCTACAGCATTGAAGGCTTGTTTATCGGTATCGCGGTTGGGAATACGTTGGGTGGGCTACTGGGCTACTTGTTTGCGCTGCGCGAGCGCAAATTAACGCTCATAGAGCAGAGCAGCGTGTCTTAGCACTCGTCTATCGCTAGTTTCTTTTTTGTTGATTCTCAAATACAAAAAAACCGCGGAAAGCCGCGGTTTTGTTTATCTATTTCAAGCTTGCTTAGAATAACTCTTCAGCAACTTTGTATAGATCGTTGCGTACTGGACGCTTCATGTTTTCGATTGCGTCGATGATATCGTGGTGAACAAGTTGCTCTTTCACGATACCTACACAACGACCACCATGACCTTCGATCAATAGGTGAACAGCGTAGTTACCCATACGAGATGCTAGTACGCGGTCAAATGCAGTTGGACGACCACCACGTTGGATGTGACCAAGTACTGTTGCACGAGTTTCACGACCTGTCGCGGCTTCGATGTCACGTGCTAGTTCATTAGCATCCATCATTAGCTCAGTAAGCGCGATGATCGCGTGTTTCTTACCTTTAGCGATACCATCTTGGATGTTGCTGATCAGCTTGTCTTTGTCTAGACCAGTTTCCGGAGTGATGATGTATTCACAACCGCCCGCAATTGCAGACATCAGAGTCAAATCACCACAGTGACGGCCCATGATTTCTACAATTGAAATGCGTTGGTGAGATGAAGAAGTATCACGTAAACGGTCGATTGCATCGATAACGGTGTTTAGTGCACTTAGGTAGCCCACAGTGTAATCCGTACCTGCGATATCGTTGTCGATTGTGCCCGGAAGACCGATACATGGGTAACCCATTTCAGTCAGTTTCTTCGCACCCATGTACGAACCATCACCACCGATTACCACTAGTGCATCGATACCATGTTTTTTCAGGTTCTCAATCGCTTTTTCACGAACTTCCACTTGTTTAAATTCAGGGAAACGTGCAGAACCTAGGAACGTACCACCTTTGTTGATCACATCTGAAACGCTAGAACGATCTAGCTTCTCGATGCGGCCTTCGTATAGGCCTAGGTAGCCGTCGTACACACCGAATACTTCCAATCCTTCGGATAGTGCTGTACGTACTACGCCGCGTATCGCAGCGTTCATACCAGGTGCGTCACCGCCACTTGTTAAAACACCGATCTTCTTAATCATGCTCACCCTCGATCTTTGGCAATCAATTATTTAATTTTCTTTTAGGCCCCTTGTTACCAAGCAACCTGCATAATCCAGAACTGTGCGTTATGTTACATTTCCTCTACAGGATTACCAATGAAAACGCACTTTTTTATGTAACTTTTCTACTTATGTAAGAGTATTACAGTTTCTCTATGAAACTTTGTTGATTCATATCAGGATCACGAATCTTAATAAGTATTGATGGAAAGATAGTCAATAAGTACCTGTTTGTCGTCGGGCACTGATGGATTTTTCAAGCCTACCAATCTTGTGCTTTCTGCTCTTTCTCTGGTCCGAAAACGACAGACAATGGATCTTGATGGATCAATACATCCGCATCAGGAAACAGAGCCAATAAATTATCTTCCACTTTATCAGCAATGTAATGCGCCTCAATTAATCGTAAGTTATCGTCTAGCTCTAAATGCAACTGTATAAAGCGCGTCGGTCCTGACATTCGCGTGCGTAACTGATGCACGCCCAATACCCCTTTTACGCTCAAACAAGCTTGGTTAATTTGCTCAAGCTCTTCATCGGGCAACTTTCTATCAAGTAAGGTTTGAATCGCTTCGCTGACCATTTTGAAAGCGCTATAAAGAATGAAGACACCAATACCAATCGCAAACACAGCATCCGCTTGAGTCACTCCAAAATAACTGAGCCCCAGAGCAACCATGATCGCAGCATTCATATACAAATCAGTCTGATAATGCAGAGAATCCGCCGCTATTGCTTGGCTCCCCGTCACGCGAACCACATGTTTTTGGAACATCACCAAGCCAAGTGTGACCACAATCGCAAACAGCGATACATACACACCAAACTCCGGTGCGTGTAAAGCATGTGGGCGGAAAAATCGGTCAATCCCGTTAAGAATCAAAAATACTGCCGAGCCCGAAATAAACATTGCTTGGGCTAGGGCCGCTAAGGACTCAGCTTTACCATGTCCAAACGTATGTTCGCGGTCTGCCGGTTGTAAGGCGTAACGAACCACCACAAGATTCACAACCGAAGCCGCGATATCTAACATGGAGTCAATCAATGACGCCAATAAGCTCACTGAGCCGGTTACCCACCACGTGATGACTTTTACTATCAGAAGAAGCGTCGCCACAATGGTTGCAGTCCAAGCGGCGGTCGTAACTAAACGTGCGTATTGCTGTTTCATAATCAAAGAGTTAACTAAAACCATACGTTGAGTATATTGAATGACCATGAAATAACCAGATCAAAAAGAGGCAACCAATGGCTGCCTCTTTATATAACATCAATTCATGACTTAATTATTGCGCGACTTTTCCATACGCTTGTGCATTCTGTCGCCACACTCTTGCATACGTTCATTTTGTAGCTCAACAAATTTCGCTTTCTGCTCAGGTGTTAATACGCTAAGCATTTGGTGCTTTCTTTCTAGCATTTGCACGCGACGTTCCGTTTGGCGCTCAACCATCTCTTTTGCTAATTCGCTAGCTTGAGCTTCATCAAAGTTATCCGCCAGCAAAAGCGATTGTACTTTTGCGTGATGCGCTTGACGCTCAGCCATACGTGCTTCTTTGCCATCAGCGAATTTTGCTTTCATTTCTGCTTTGTTTGCTTCACGCATTTCTTTTAGCTGATCTTTTTGTGCATCAGTCAGGTCTAGTTGACGCATGACACCTCGGTCCATACCCATGCCGCATTCGTCACGAGGGCCTTTATGATGGTTTTTACCACCGTAAGCGAATGCGCTTGCGGCGCCAAGAGTAAGAGGTAGAACAACAGCAGCTAACACAAGTTTTTTTGCAGACTTCATAATACGATTCCTTACACAGGTGAGTGGTTCTTCTGAGCTGTTCCCACAGCGCTTGAGTATAGAATACGACCCGCTAGGTAAAGCGACGTATAGGGAGCGTAAAGAATCGTAAAGAGTGATTTTTCTCCTCTTCGTTGCGCATCATTCCAATGTAATATTAGGCTATCGGTAACTTACTATAGGTGCCCCCATGGCAAACATTCTTTTAATCGATGACGATATCGAGCTAACTAGCTTATTAAAAGAAGTACTCAGTTTCGAAGGGTTTGACGTCAGCGACGCAAATGACGGTGAAGCCGGCTTAGCCGCGATCAATGATAAGATTGATTTGATTTTGTTGGATGTCATGATGCCAAAACTCAATGGCATGGAAACGCTGAAACGCTTACGTGAAAATTGGGAAACTCCCGTCTTGATGCTGACCGCTAAAGGGGAAGAAATTGATCGCGTGATCGGCTTGGAACTGGGCGCGGATGATTATTTACCAAAACCTTTTAGTGACCGAGAGCTGTTAGCGCGAATCCGCGCGATTTTACGCCGCACTAGCAGCACACAAAAAAATACCAAAAACAGCGATTGCATTGAGTATCAAGAAATCCGCCTCTATCCCGGTAAGCAAGAAGCGTATTGTGAGCAACAGCTACTCGATCTCACGGCAACCGAGTTTGCGCTACTCACCCACTTCGTACAAAACCCAGGACAAGTGCTGACCAAAGAGACACTGAGCTTAGATGTGCTTGGTAAACGACTCGCTGCTTTTGATCGCGCTATCGATATGCATGTCTCGAACTTACGTAAAAAATTACCAGATCAAAGCAATGGCAAGCCGCGAATCAAAACCCTGCGTGGTCGTGGCTACATGCTGCTTGAGGAGGATTAATGCGCCTATCACGCATCAAACTGCCAAACATCAATAGCCTGTATGGACGCATCTTTGCCATTTTTTGGTTCACCATGTTATTAGTATTGATAGCCGTGCTATCACTGCCACATTTGGACCCACGCAAAGCTCGCGATATTCCAGAAGAACACTACAAACGTATGGTAGAAACGCGTGACTCAATCCAACAAAAATACAGCCAGCAAACTGATTTAGGCCGCATACTTTTTCGTATCGAGGGCAACCGCCACGGCAAGCACGACCCTCGCCCGAGGGTGTTTTTTTCTGACTACAGCGGTAATGTTCTTACGACAGAAAAACGCAGCAATTTTCAATTGCGTGCAATGCAAAACTTTGTCACCAGTATCGAAGATTACAATAATCCAAAGCAGAAGCTGTATGGTCGATACATGATTGCGGGCCCAATTCCTATCACTTTGGCAGGTTCCGATATCTTGATGTACGTGGGCTTCAAATGGAATGAGCCACCACCTCTACTCCTGCGTCTGTTTGATCACCCATTCCAGCTCTTGCTTGCGGTCATGCTAGTTAGTACACCATTGCTGTTATGGCTTGCTTGGGCTTTGAGTCAGCCTGCACGTCGTCTTGAAGCCGCTGCTCAACGTGTGGCGAAAGGTGAATTTGTCACAGACCCAAATTTAGAAAAAGGCACGGCGGAGTTTCGTCAAGCAGGTAGCAGCTTCAACCAGATGGTCGAAGCGGTTAATCAAATGATTTCAGGACAACAACGTTTGCTATCCGATATCTCTCACGAGCTGCGCTCACCTTTAACTCGTCTGCGCATGGCAAGCGCATTAGCGACGCGTAAACAAGGCGAAAGCCCAGAACTGACTCGTATCGATACCGAAGCGCAGCGCTTGGAACAGATGATCAGCGAACTATTAGAGCTTTCTCGCATGCAGGCGAACAGTCATATGACTCGCGAAACACAGCCACTAGAAAGTTTATGGGAAGAAATCATTAAAGATGCGCAGTTTGAAGCAGAGCAAATGGGCAAACAGCTACACTATTCAGAATTACCTAAGCGCAATATTTCCGGTAACCCTAAACTGCTGATGAGTGCGGTGGAAAATATCGTTCGTAACGCCATTTACTACGGAAAAGATGAGGTACAAATCGACATCAAAGCCGATGACGATACGCTTCGTATCACGGTTGACGATAATGGAGAAGGTGTACCAGAAGAGGAACTGGCCGCGATTTTTCGCCCGTTCTATCGCGTTTCCACGGCACGCGATCGCCACTCTGGCGGCACAGGTCTCGGCCTAACCATTACCGAAAGTGCCATTCGCCAGCACAGTGGCACGATCGCAGCCAGCCGAAGTCCTTTAGGCGGATTGCGTATGAGTATCACCTTACCGATCAATTGTTAGTCTCAATTTGATGAACTAACAATAATTCGCACCATATTTCTAGAGTGAGTGATTCACAGCCCCACCCTCACTTTAGAAATTGGCGAGGCTTCTTAGAATACCCTTACAAAGATCAAAGTTGATAATAATTATCGTTAGCATTAAAGTAAATTTTCCAATTAAGGAGGATTTACTATGTCACATACATTTCCCGCTCTGCCTTACCCGTACGATTCACTAGAGCCGTACATCGACGCGAAAACCATGGAAGTGCATTACAGCAAACACCACAAGACGTACTTTGATAAGTTTGTAAATGCCGTTGAAGGGAGCGAGCTCGAAACTCAGTCATTAGACGAGATCTTTGACAATATCTCTAAGCTCAGTCCAGCAGTACGTAATAATGGTGGCGGCTATTACAACCACATCATTTATTGGAATTGCATGTCACCAAACGGTGGCGGAGAGCCTCAAGGCGCGCTTGCTCAAGCAATTAACGATAAATTTGGTAGCTTTGCGCAATTTAAAGAGGCGTTTGCCCAAGCAGCCATCAATACCTTTGGGTCTGGCTTTGCATGGCTGATCGTAAAAGATGGTGAGATTCACATTACGTCCACCAGTAATCAAGACAACCCTCTGATGGACGTAGTGGATGTGCGCGGTGAACCAATCCTCGCATTAGACGTGTGGGAGCACGCGTATTACATCAGCTACCAAAACCGTCGCCCAGAATATATTGATGCGTGGTGGAACGTCGTCAACTGGCGAGCAGTTGAAGAAAACTATGCTCACGCTCTCTTATAAAGAGCATCGCTACTTACGGTATTAACATCCGCGCTAATGCCTGCTTTCATACCCAGGTCAATCTTGCTGAATCTCGCATATTTCGGTGACTTGGGTATATACTGCCCCTCTCTTTGACCAACTCTATTTCAATACCATGTTTGATATCGCTTTATACGAACCAGAAATCGCGCCGAACACCGGCAACATCATTCGACTATGCGCCAACTGCGGTGCAAACCTTCACTTAATTGAACCTCTAGGTTTCGATCTTGAAGAGAAAAAAGTCCGCCGCGCTGGTTTGGATTACCATGATTTAGCTCGCGTAACGCGTCATAAAAACTATCAAGCGTTCTTAGAATATTTAGAGAAAGAGAAGCAAGGTAACTACCGATTGTTTGCCTGCACCACCAAAACCACAGGTCACCACGTTGATGCACAATACCAAACAGGTGATGTTTTGATGTTTGGTCCAGAAACTCGTGGTTTGCCTGCTGAAATCATCGATAGCTTGCCAATGGAGCAGCGTATTCGCATTCCAATGATGCCAGATGCGCGCAGCCTAAACCTTTCGAATGCCGTTGCGATCATTGCTTTTGAAGCATGGCGTCAAATGGGCTTTGAAGGCGCATTGTAAGCAGCACGAATTCCAAATACAGAAAAGGGCGCTTGGTGCGCCCTTTTGTTTTCTTTACTGTCTAACTCAATCAGTTGAGCTTGTTGCGATCATCATCGTCTTTACGCTCGTATTCCCCTTCGAAGGTATTGCCATTATCTGACTGGGAATCAAATGGGTCACGACGGAACGGGTCTTGCTCATATGGCCCCTGGTTAGAGAAACCACCTTGGAAGCCACCGCCATGCATGGTTTTCACCACCATTTTGCTCATCAAGTATTTAGCTATCGCGGCGCGTGGCGCAGGAAGCAACACCAACATACCAAGGGCATCGGTCATAAAGCCCGGGGTTAACAGTAGCACGCCAGCCACCGCGAGCATTACGCCTTCAAAAATTTGCTGGGCTGGAATTTCACCTTGTTCAAGACGCCCCTGTACTGACATCAGTGTTTGTATACCTTGGCTACGAACCAACGATGCACCAACAAATGCCGTGATTAAGACTAGTGCAATGGTCGGCCATAAACCTAAAAAGCCGCCCACCTGAATAAATAAGCCGATTTCAATGATCGGAACAAAAATAAACGCTAATAATAAGATAGGAAACACACGCCCTCCTTTGTTTAATTCAGTGTAATGGTAAAAGCAGACTAAGCTCAAACGAATCGTTGTAAAAAAGCGTGTTCATACTGGTCTCCTTCTCTTTTAGACAAAGTAGCGGGAGCGCGTTTCATTCAATTGCGTACCGATTTTTTCGTGCTTTTAAAGTGCTAATTTCGAACTCTAAAAACTCATGTTTGTCGAGGAAAATCGAGTACCCATAAAGGGTTATTAATAACCCGTTCATACTTTGCAAATTATTGACTCATTAAAAACGAAAAAGGTGATCTAGTTACTATTTTTATGCGCTAGGTGCAGTATCATGTGCCACATAAGTCAGGACGGATTTTCCAGCCAAAAATTCTGATGAATGGATTCTAGATTGCAGAAATGGCTAATAAATAACTTTATTATCAGAATTATCATCTAAGGATCCTGCTATGGCTACCCTATCTGATGCTCCAAAAACAGCAAACCCAGCCACTCGTATTGAAGAAGATCTATTAGGTCAACGTCATGTCCCTGCAGATGCGTACTACGGTATTCATACGCTACGTGCGATCGAGAACTTCAACATCTCTAATATGACCATCTCTGACGTACCAGAATTTGTACGCGGCATGGTAATGACCAAAAAAGCAGCAGCGTTAGCAAACAAAGAACTTGGCGCTATTCCAAAAGACGTTGCAAACTACATCATCGAAGCGTGTGATTTGATCCTAGAAACTGGCAAGTGTATGGATCAGTTCCCATCAGACGTATTCCAAGGCGGTGCAGGCACTTCAGTTAACATGAACACGAACGAAGTGATCGCAAACGTTGCGCTTGAGTTGATGGGTAAAGAGAAAGGCCAATACGAATTTGTTAACCCAAATGACCATGTAAACAAGAGCCAATCAACCAACTGTGCGTACCCAACAGGTTTCCGTATTGCGGTATACAACAGCGTACACAAGCTAATGGAAGCAATTGAGTACCTAAAAGGCGCATTCGAACTTAAAGCCGTTGAGTTTAAAGATGTACTGAAAATGGGCCGTACTCAGCTTCAAGACGCAGTACCAATGACAGTAGGTCAAGAGTTCCATGCGTGGGCGGTAACACTAAACGAAGAGATTCGTGCTCTAGATTACACATCTAAACTCCTCCTAGAAATCAACCTAGGCGCAACCGCAATCGGTACTGGTCTAAATACACCAACTGGCTACCAAGCGCTTGCAGTAAAACACCTAGCGGAAGTAACAGGCCTTGACGTTGTTGCAGCAGAAGACCTTATCGAAGCAACGTCTGACTGTGGTGCATACGTAATGACTCACGGCGCGCTAAAACGCCTAGCAGTGAAACTATCGAAGATCTGTAACGACCTTCGTCTACTTTCTTCTGGTCCTCGTGCGGGTCTAAATGAATTGAACCTACCTGAAATGCAAGCAGGCTCTTCAATCATGCCAGCTAAAGTAAACCCAGTTATCCCAGAAGTAGTAAACCAAGTTTGCTTCAAAGTTCTCGGTAACGACAACACGGTTTCTTTCGCAGCAGAAGGCGGTCAGCTACAGCTAAACGTAATGGAACCTGTGATCGCACAAAGTGTGTTTGAGTCTATCTCTCTACTACACAACGCGTGTGTGAACCTACGCGATAAATGTATCGACGGCATCACTGTGAACAAAGAAGTTTGCGAAAACTACGTTTACAACTCTATCGGTATCGTCACTTACCTAAACCCATACATCGGCCACCACGAAGGTGACATCGTAGGTAAGATTTGTGCAGAAACTGGTAAGAGCGTTCGTGAAGTCGTGCTAGAGCGCGGTCTGCTTACAGCAGAGGAGCTTGATGAAATCTTGTCAGTAGAAAACTTCATGCATCCTACTTACAAAGCAAAACGTTACGAGTAATAACGAATCCGAAGGGGGCCACTCAGGCCCCTTTTTTAGGCTCTCATACGGTTAACCACATTTTTTATATGCTTTTATTGCCGCTAAGCCACTAGGTTCTCATTCTCTGAGCATTTACTCCTGTTCCTGAGTGTTCAAAAAATCAGAATCAAATAAAAAACTAAAGAGGTATCAATATGGTCATGGTCGAACTCTTCGTGGTTCTGCTCTTCATCTATTTGGGGGCAAGAATCGGTGGTATCGGCATTGGTTTTGCCGGTGGTGCTGGGGTCATTGCGTTGTCTTTGATCTTGGGCGTACCAACAAGCCAAGCTTACATTCCCGTTGACGTAATTTTGATCATCATGTCTGTAATCACCGCTATCGCAGCAATGCAAGTAGCTGGTGGTTTAGACTGGATGGTGCAAGTTGCTGAAAACTTTTTGCGCAAGCATCCTGAGCGCATCACCTTTTATGCGCCTATCGTAACTTACCTAATGACATTAATGGCGGGTACTGGCCACACGGCATTCTCTACTTTGCCAGTGATTGCAGAAGTAGCGAAAGGCCAAGGCGTGCGCCCTTCTCGTCCACTGTCTATCGCGGTCGTAGCATCGCAAATCGCTATCACCGCATCACCAATCTCAGCGGCTGTTGTAGCGTTCGCGGCAATGCTGCACCCATTTGGCGTTGACTACCTAACACTACTAGCAATCTGTATCCCAACGACGTTCATCGCGTGCATGATCGGTGCGTTCGTGGCGAACTTCATGGGCTGTGAGCTAAAAGACGATGCTGAATACCAAGAGCGTCTAGAAAAAGGCTTAATCAAGCTAAATACAGAAGCAAAACGCGAAATCCTACCAACAGCGAAGAAAGCAACCTTCATCTTCCTAGGCGCAATCGCATTTGTCGTGTGTTACGCAGCAGCAATTTCTGGCTCTGTGGGTCTTATCGAGAACCCTGCTCTAGGCCGTAACGAAGCTATCATGACGGTAATGCTAGCAGCTGCGGCAGCTATCGTAATGAGCTGTAAAATCGATGCTGGCAAAATCCCAGCCGCAGCAACATTCCGCTCTGGTATGACAGCGTGTGTGTGTGTTCTTGGTGTGGCATGGCTAGGTTCTACGTTCGTTAACGCGCACGTTGACGGCATCAAAGAAGTTGCGGGTGCGCTACTAGCAGACTACCCATGGATGCTAGCACTCGTTCTATTCTTCGCTTCAATGCTGCTTTACTCACAAGGTGCAACCACTGTTGCGCTGATGCCAGCAGCACTAGCAATCGGTGTCGCACCACTTACCGCAGTTGCATCTTTCGCAGCAGTAAGTGCGCTATTCGTGCTGCCAACTTACCCAACGCTTCTAGCAGCGGTTGAGATGGACGACACGGGTTCAACTCGTATCGGTAAGTACGTATTCAACCACCCATTCTTTGTACCTGGTGTGGTAACCATCGCTTCTGCGGTAGCACTTGGCTTCGCATTCGGTGGTCTACTGATCTAGTAGAAACAGAGTCTTACTCGGGGAGCTTCGGCTCCCTTTTTTATTGCCTGTTGTCTTGATTTATGCTCAATAAATCTTCATTTTCATGAAACTTATTGACTCGCCTCCGGGTCTGATTGAGTTACACTAACGGCAATTATCTAAGATGAATTGACTCTTTTATGCGCGCATTACTTTCCGTTTTACTCTTAGGGCTCATTACCTTTTCCACTCCGTCTTTAGCTTTATTTGGCAAAGACCAGTTTAACAATAGCCAGAACAACAGTTTTGGTAGCAGCAGCGACAGCTTTGTTCCGGTTGATCAGGCGTTTCCATTTAACTTCTACCAGCAAGATGACAAATTGATGCTCGATTGGCAGGTACGTGACGGGTACTACCTATATCAAGAGCGCTTGTCTGTAGCTGGTGAGAAAGTATCGCTAGGCGAACTGCAAATGGAAGACGGCACACCGCATAAAGATGAATTCTTTGGTGACGTGCATATCTATACTCAACCTCTCTTCGTTAATGTACCAATGCATGATTGGCAAGACGGTGCTCGCGTAGTCGTGCAATACCAAGGTTGTGCGAAAGCAGGCTTCTGTTACCCGCCAGAAACTCGCGTGATTCCTATCAGCGCGTTTACTTCGTCGAACTCAGATTCAACAACGGCGACAACTGCATCAAAAGCAGAACAGGCACCAACAGCAACGCCACCAGCGGTGCAATCATCTACGTCTGGTGACATATCATCAGCGCCAGTAACACAGCAAGATAGCCTTGCTGCCAACCTTGATGATAACTGGTGGACATCACTTCTGTTCTTGGCGCTTGGTGTGGGCTTGGCGTTTACACCTTGTGTGCTGCCGATGTACCCAATTCTGACCAGCATAGTGCTTGGCAGTGGCAAGCTAAGCCAACGCCGCGCGCTAGGCTTGTCATTCGTCTACGTGCAAGGCATGGCGCTGACTTACACCCTACTCGGCCTTGTGGTGGCATCTGCAGGTATGCAGTTCCAAGCGGCAATGCAGCACCCTTATGTGCTGATTGGCTTGAGCGTACTGTTCATCACACTCGCTTTGTCTATGTTTGGTCTGTACTCATTACAGCTACCAAGCAGCGTTCAAACGTGGTTAAACAACCTCAGCAACAAGCAGCAAGGTGGTAGCAGTGCTGGCGTGTTTGCAATGGGGGCAATATCTGGCTTGGTGTGCTCACCATGTACCACGGCACCTCTATCTGGTGCGCTGCTTTACGTTGCACAAAGCGGCGATTTGCTTACCGGTGGTATCGCGTTATACGCGCTGGCGATGGGCATGGGTATTCCGCTGATTCTTGTTGCGGTCTTCGGCAACAAACTGCTACCAAAAGCAGGTGGTTGGATGGACCGAGTGAAAACACTCTTCGGCTTTATTCTGCTTGCCGCACCTATCTTCTTACTAGAACGCATCATGCCAGAAATGTGGTCAACGATTCTGTGGTCAGCACTGGGTATTGCTGCTTTTGGTTGGCTATACCACATCAAAAACAGTCTAGAGTTTGGTGGCTGGAAACAAAGTGCCGTGGGCATAATCGCCGTCTTAGGTTTGCTAGCCTCAGCACAACCTATCTTAAATTACTGGTTTGGACACAGCACAACACAAACTCAGCAAGCCACTGTTAGCTTTACTCGCATTGCTAACGTGGCGGAGCTTGAAGAACAACTGGCACTTGCGAAAGCGGCAGGTAAACCCGTCATGCTCGATTTCTACGCCGATTGGTGTGTAGCATGTAAAGAGTTTGAAAAGTACACCTTCCATGACCCAAGCGTCGAAGCCAAACTGCAAGACTTCGTTCTTCTGCAAGCGGACGTGACCAAAAACCAAGTGCAAGACATCGAACTACTGAAGCACATGAGTGTGCTTGGTTTACCAACAATTGAGTTTTGGGATGCCAGTGGTGAACACGTTTCAAACGCTCGTTTGACGGGCTTTATGCAAGCCGAGCCTTTCTTAGAGCATATCAAGCAGTTCTGATAACCAGATATTCAAACGCCAGTGATGTCCACTGGCGTTTTTTATTGCTCAGATTTGAATAAGAACATTGCGTTTATATGCAATTTTCCTAATAAAAGTCGATTTGGTTCAGACTTTTAGCGAATAAATATTGTCCACTCTCTCAAAGCTGGACAATAATAAATTTAACGAAATAGTCAAAAGTGTTTAACGTCATGGATTCGACCTACACCATCATTATTGCAGATGATCACCCACTCTTCCGGAATGCCTTGTTTCAATCTATCCACATGGCTATTAGTGGTGCAAATTTGCTGGAAGCGGACTCACTCGACGCACTTCTGGCTTTGTTGGAGCGAGAGGAAGAGCCAGATTTAGTGCTATTGGATCTCAAAATGCCAGGAGCAAATGGTATGTCTGGCTTGATTCATTTGCGAGCAGAGCATCCAGATTTACCTATCGTCGTCGTTTCAGCGAGTGAAGAGCCGGCGATCGTGACGCAGGTGAAAAGCCATGGTGCATTTGGTTTTATTCCCAAGTCCAGCGACATGCGCGAATTAGTGAACGCACTCAATCAAGTGCTGAATGGCGACCCATATTTCCCTGAAGGGTTGATCACCAATAACGCGGCATGTAATGACTTAGCGGAAAAGATTGCTGCGCTAACACCACAGCAATATAAAGTGTTGGGAATGTTGTCCGATGGCTTGCTGAACAAGCAAATCGCTTACGAATTGAATGTTTCAGAAGCCACCATAAAAGCGCACATGACAGCGATTTTCCGTAAGCTCGGTGTAAAGAACCGCACGCAAGCCGTGATTATGCTGACGGAAATGAGCGACTAGATTGACGTCTTATCGTCAGACTTACTTTTTTCGTTTGGCAATCGGATACCGACTTTAATGACCTGCTGATCAACAACATCAGCGACGATCCAATGCAAACCTTGCCACTCGAAATGGTCTCCCAATACTGGCGTGCTACCTAATTGCTCTTCGACAAGGTTTCTCAAACTTTTATCCAGCGGTTCATCCCCCAGATTCAAACCATACATCACGGCAATATCGGCAAGCTTCACTTCAATATCGAGGAAGAAGTCACCGAAGAATCGCGCTAGCGACGCTTTCTCTGGGGCTTCACTAAACAGTAAGCTCAGTGCATCTAAATCCTTTTCTTGTGCTAATACACACAAGGTATCATCTTCCTCAAGGCGCGTACTGCCGGATGGGTGCAATAGCTCTTTACTGCGAAATACAGCGGCGATACGCGTTCCTTCCGGCATCGAAAGACTACGTAATGGCTCACCAATGCACCATTTATCTGCTTTAAGTCTATAGATAAACAGCTCCCACTCACTGGTCGGGTAAATCTCCACCCCCGTACGCGAAATTGGCTCAGGCTTAGAAGGTAGCTCGACCTTTGCAAGAGACATCGCTTTGGTCAACGTCCCCCCTTGCACTATCAAAGACACCATTACTACAAAGAATGCCAAATTGAAGTACAGTTGAGCATCTGGCAACCCTGCCATCATTGGAAATACCGCGAGGATGATAGGTACAGCGCCACGCAATCCTACCCAAGAGACAAACCACTTTTCACGTGGCGTGAAACTCTTGAATGGCAGTAAACCAATCCAAACTGAGATTGGTCGGGCAAACAAAATCATCCCGAAGGCAAGCGCAAGACCTGGCAACGCAATAGAGAGTAAATTAGATGGTGTAACCAACAAGCCAAGCACCAAGAACATACCAATTTGAGCTAGCCACGTCATACCATCTAAAACATGAAGAATAGAGTGGCGGCTGCGTGTTGGACGGTTACCTAATAAAAGACCAACAAGGTAAATCGACAAAATACCACTGCCACCCAAAGTGTTAGATAAAGCGAAAATAAGCAAGCCACCACTGACCGTTAAAATAGAATACAGCCCATCTGGTAATTGATTGCGATTGATAACTTTCCATAAGATCCAGCCACCAGCGAAGCCAAGTAACGCGCCGATACCAAACTGCTTAAGAAAACTGAACGCCAAAAAGCCCGCACTTAAATCTGCGCCAGGGTTCGCTAAAATAGCAATCAGAGTTACGGTCAGAAACACCGCCATAGGGTCATTGGTGCCGGATTCAATTTCCAGCGTTGAACCAACACGTTCGTTCAGGCTACGACCTTTGAGTAGAGAGAAGACCGCGGCAGCATCGGTGGAGCCAACAATCGCACCAACCAATATGCCTTGCAATAAATCTAAGTCGAATAACCACGTTGCCATCAGCCCGGTCAAAATGGTGGTGATCGCAACGCCAAATGTCGCCAAAGAGACCGAGGGCCATAACGCAACCCTAAAGCTGGCGACCCGCGTTCTCATCCCACCATCAAGCAAAATGATGGCTAATGCGAGGTTACTAACCAAATAAGCGATCGAAAAGTTATCGAATAAAATGCCGCCTAAGCCGTCTTCCCCCGCTAGCATTCCAACGGCTAAAAATACCAAAAGAATTGGGATTCCCAACTTAGAAGACACTGGGCTTAAAAGAACGCTAAGTGCGATTAACAACGCACCTATTAGAAAAAAACTGTTAATGGTGTCTGCGTCCATTCTCACCCTCCCTTAATGAAAAACGATAATAATTGTGATGAGCAAGGCTACTTCGTTAATGAGGTAATGCCCTAATCTGCCTCCCCTTTACACCGTCTCAAAATGCGAGGTTGTACGAGAATGACTCAGTTATATTACTTTATTGTGCGTTAAAACGGTGATTTGATGCGAAAACTTTATGTAAATAAATTACTTGTGAGCTTTCTTATCTACGCCTTCTCTCTTTAAGAGCCACAAGATCACCACCAATACTTACACAGCATCTCCAAGTTCAATGAAGAAAAGATTAATGGCCAGTCTTAATCATGCTTGTTTATCCAATCAACCTTTAGACCTTTGGCTAACTTAACAGTTTATTAACATAACATTTTACCCCTTTATTCGCTGCCAAAGCCCATTGTATGGAGGTTCCTCATTTTTAACACCCCGACTAAAGTTGAAAAGAGTTATTGCCAACACCTTGCTAATGTACATATTGAAACATTTCATTAACAACAATACCAATCGTAAGGAGACGGCAATGGCATTTGAAAGCGAAGAAAGAGCCAAAGCCTATTGGGACAAAAACGTGAAGCTCATGATCGGCCTAATGGTCATCTGGTTCGTCGTGTCTTTCGGCTGCGGCATTTTATTTGTCGACGTACTAAATCAATTTCAACTAGGCGGCTACAAACTCGGTTTCTGGTTTGCTCAACAAGGCTCCATCTATGCCTTCCTAGGAATTATTTTCTATTACGCATGGAAGATGCGCCAAATTGACCGTGAATTCGGCGTGGACGAATAAGGAGTCACTCAGATGGATTTGAAAACTATTACCTACCTGGTCGTTGGCGCCACGTTCATCCTGTACATCGGGATTGCTATTTGGGCTCGCGCCGGCTCAACCAAAGAGTTTTATGTTGCTGGTGGCGGTGTAAACCCGATTGCAAATGGTATGGCAACCGCAGCCGATTGGATGTCCGCAGCGTCGTTTATCTCAATGGCAGGCTTAATTGCCTTCATGGGCTATGGCGGCTCAGTATTTCTCATGGGTTGGACTGGTGGTTACGTTCTGCTTGCGCTGTTGCTAGCACCTTACCTACGCAAATTTGGGAAGTTTACGGTGCCAGAGTTTGTTGGTGAACGCTTTTACTCCAATACCGCACGTATCGTAGCGGTTGTTTGTCTTATCATCGCATCAGTGACTTATGTTATCGGTCAGATGAAAGGCGTAGGTGTTGCGTTTGGTCGCTTCTTAGAAGTGGACTACTCCACTGGCCTATTAATTGGTATGTGTATCGTTTTCATGTACGCGGTTCTTGGCGGCATGAAAGGCATCACTTACACGCAGATTGCTCAATATTGCGTACTCATTCTTGCTTACACTATCCCTGCAATCTTTATCTCTCTGCAACTCACTGGTAACCCAATCCCACAAATTGGTCTAGGGAGTACCATGGCTGGTACCGATGTCTATCTACTCGATCGGCTTGACCAAGTGGTGACCGAACTCGGATTCAGTGAATACACGACCCAAGTACGTGGCGACACACTTAATATGTTTGTCTACACCATGTCACTGATGATTGGTACTGCCGGTCTACCACACGTAATTATCCGTTTCTTTACCGTGCCGAAGGTTCGCGACGCACGTACATCAGCAGGTTGGGCTCTGATCTTCATCGCCATCCTTTACACTACTGCACCAGCGGTATCAGCGATGGCTCGCCTCAACCTAATGAATACGGTAAATCCAGCTCCGGGTCAGCACCTAGCGTATGACGAGCGTCCTGCGTGGTTCAAAAACTGGGAAACAACTGGACTACTCGGTTTTGACGATAAAAATGGCGATGGCAATATCCAATACACTTCAGATGCGTCCACCAACGAACTGCGCGTTGATAACGACATCATGGTATTGGCTAACCCAGAGATCGCTAAACTACCAAACTGGGTGATTGCACTTGTGGCAGCAGGTGGTCTTGCAGCTGCACTATCTACCGCAGCAGGTTTACTACTCGCCATTTCTTCAGCTATTTCCCATGACTTAATCAAAGGGGTTATCAATCCGAACATATCCGAGAAAAAAGAGCTACTTGCTAGTCGAATATCAATGGCAGTAGCGATAGCAGCCGCAGGCTATCTCGGTTTAAATCCGCCTGGATTTGCCGCAGGTACGGTAGCACTCGCCTTTGGTCTTGCCGCTTCATCCATCTTCCCTGCATTGATGATGGGCATCTTCAGCAAGAGCATCAACAAAGAAGGCGCAATCGCCGGTATGATTGCGGGTATCAGTATTACGCTGTTCTACGTATTCCAACACAAAGGCATCCTTTTCGTTGCTGATTGGAAATATCTAGAAAGCTGGGGAACAAACTGGTTCCTGGGTATTGAGCCAAACGCGTTTGGTGCTATTGGCGCACTATTTAACTTCATCGTCGCATTCGCTGTATCCAAAGTAACAGCAGAAACGCCACAAGAAGTAAAAGACCTAGTCGAACACGTTCGCGTGCCAGTAGGTGCTGGTAGTGCAGTGGATCACTAAAAACTAATCAAAACCACAAAAGCCCCGTTTGGAACCAGCCGTCCGGGGCTTTTTTATTCTCACTTTTCAGTTACCATATTCGCAGTATGTCGTTGCAAGGAAGCCAAGATGTTCAAAAACAAGCACTTTATTCTCGCTCTACTGATTGCGCCAGTTCTCTCTTTGATCGCTTACTTCGGTACCGATATGGCCCTCAGCGAGAAGCCCCACGCGGCGCAAGAAGGGGAAACTTACAAACTCGCGAGTAAGTCTAATTGTCGTTACACCAGCGGTCTGTGTGATATGGAAAATGGCGATTTTAAAGTGAAATTTCGCTCGGAAAAACTCACTAAAAATAACTTAGAATTGTCACTCAACGCCGCTTACCCACTCGAAGGGGTTAAAGTTTCTATTGTGAGTGACAAAGAGAAAAACGCTCAACCGATTGATATGAAGCCCGCCGATCAAGCAGGCCAAAGCTGGTACATCACCTTACCAAAGCCTGCATCTGCAGAAAGCTGGTTAAGAGTCGTCATTCAATCAGGCGGCACACTGTATTATGGTGAAACGCAAACCGCATTTGTGAAGTACGAAACCTTATTTACTGAATAACGCTGACAAGCTAATTCACCGGTCTTCAAACGACAGTGACTTAGTTTCACTCAGCATAAATGAATTCCTACTCAGCCGACGCCTTTGCGTCGGCTTTTGTTTCCGTAAGTCTTTCTTCAACAACCTCTTACTCTAAAAAGGGTTGCCAACCCACAAGTTAATTGATAATAATTATCATTACATTCAATGAGAGGTGGTTATGGACAACAAACGGGACATCTTTAACGCATTTTTTAAAGCCCAAGATAGATTCCTTCTCGCCGCACCACATGGCTTTGAGCCAGACGTGATTCATGACTATATTCATTGGGGAATGGTGTTGTCTTCCTGTTATGAACACGATGCCGATGAAGAAAATCTATTGTTGTGTGAGCTGTTTTTACGTCAGGTTTATTTCCATTTACTAGACGCAATTCAAGACTCAACTCGCAGTCGTATCTTCCGTCGTGTCTGTCTCGATTCTATCCATACGCCATTATTCTGCCTCAAACGCTATTACTACCAGTTTGAACAAGGCGACGTGAAATTTCTCGCACTACAACAACAATTACGCCTGATTCAAATCTCACTCGATTAACCAAAAGGATCCCTACCATGAGCACCGAATTCCGCATAGAAACTGACAGTATGGGCGAAGTAACGGTCCCTGCAGATGCTCTCTACCAAGCCCAGACTCAACGCGCCGTCGATAACTTCTCATTCAGTCAACATAAAATGCCATCTGGTTTTATCAAAGCGTTAGCACACATCAAGCAGACTGCGGCACTCACCAACGCACAGCTAGGGCTGCTTGAAGGAGATATTGCCAACGCGATTGCTGACGCAGCTCAAGCAATTATCGAAGGCAATCATATTGAGCAATTCCCAATTGACGTGTTCCAAACGGGATCAGGCACTAGCTCAAATATGAATGCGAATGAAGTGATTGCAACACTGGCCTCCCAGCATCTAGGCGGCACTGTCAGCCCTAATGATCACGTCAACATGGGGCAAAGCAGCAACGATGTGGTACCGACGGCCATTCAAGTTAGCGCAGCATTAGCCATTGAAAAACAGCTCTTCCCGGCACTGTCACACCTCAGCCAAACACTAGAGTCTAAACAGCAAGCATTGAAAGATGTTGTAAAAACCGGTCGCACCCACTTAATGGACGCGATGCCAATTACCTTTGCTCAAGAACTTGGCGGTTGGCAGTTCCAAATCGAGCACGCAAAACAAGCGATTGAACAAGCACTTCCTGCTGTAAAAGCCTTAGCCCAAGGTGGTACGGCGGTTGGAACGGGGATCAATGCCGATCCACGCTTTGCAGACTTATTCGCTAGCAACCTAACCCAGTCAACTCGTATTCAGTTCACGGCCAGTGATAATTTCTTTTTCAATTTAAGCAGTCAAGATGCGATCGTCGCTCTGTCGGGACAGCTCAAAACAGCAGCAGTTGCGATCATGAAGATCGCAAACGATCTTCGTTGGATGAATTCAGGCCCATTGGCTGGTTTAGGTGAGATTGAATTACAAGGCTTGCAACCGGGTTCTTCCATCATGCCTGGCAAAGTAAATCCTGTGATCCCAGAAGCCGCAGCGATGGCATCAGCGCAAGTCATTGGTAATGACACCACCATTACCGTCGCAGGCCAAGCGGGCAACTTCCAGCTTAACGTCATGCTGCCAGTTATTGCTCATAACGTATTGGAGAGCATCGAGTTACTCTCTAACAGCGCAACCGCTTTAGCTGACAAAGCCATTGCGACGTTTGAAGTTCGCCAAGATAACTTGGATGTAGCACTCGCCAAAAACCCAATTTTGGTCACGGCTCTCAACCCGGTCATTGGTTACCTAAAAGCGGCAGAAGTCGCGAAAAAAGCCTACAAACAGGGGCGCGCGATTATTGATGTCGCGGAAGAAGAAACTGATTTGGATAGAGCCACACTAGAGCGATTGCTTAATCCAGCCAAACTGACCCAAGGCGGCGTAGCAGAATAAACGGCAAACTCAGCCTATAAACTAAGATTACAAATATCGAGACCTCCATTCGGAGGTCTCTTTTATAGCGATTTTTCAAACACTCCAATCCTAAGCGACTCGATTGAGCACCGAACGCAGCTTAAGCGGCTTAACTGGCTTAGCAATAAAGCTGAACCCATTTGCTTTGATGCCATCAAGCATATCTTCGGTACGATCTGCACTGATGATGACGCCTTCAAAGCTGTGGCCTAATCTCAGGCGGCATTGCTGTAGCACTTCTAAACCAGTACGACCATCATCAAGTCGGTAATCGGAGAAAATTACATCCGGAACCCAACCATCCTCAAGCGCTTGTAGACTTTCAACTAAATCAATCGCAACTCGTGTATCGCAGCCCCATCGGGAAAGTAAGTTTTCCATGCCGACTAGAATGTCAGGCTCATTATCGACACATAGGATTCTCAGATGACCAAGTTCAGATTGCTTACTCATTGCCACGTGAACTGGATGAGGCTGAACATGATCAGCTTTATCTAGGGTGATGGAAAAAACACTGCCTTTTCCAACCCAAGAGCGCATCGAAATTTCATGCCCAAGTACCTGAGCAATTCCTTTCGAAATCGCCAAACCAAGTCCGAGGCCTTGGTCGGAACGAACTTGAGTTCCGCGATTAAACTCTTCAAAAATCTCTTGCTGCTTCTCTTCTTCAATCCCCACTCCATTATCCCATACATCAATACGCACTCGCCCTTTCACGCGGCGAACACCGAGTGCGACTTTGCCATTCGGGTTATAACGAAACGCATTGGTCAGGAAGTTTTGCACCACACGGCGCAGCAGTTTGGGATCCGACTTAACCATGAGTGAGGACGGAATCATGGTGAACTCTATACCTTGCTGTTTGGCTAACGCACTAAACTCAGCATTCAAATTCGATAACACATCATTTAACGCAAAGCCATGCACGTTGACTTCCAACTTGCCCGATTCCAAACGCGAGATATCCAGCAAATCTCCAATTAAGTCTTCGGCAGCCTCTAAAGCACTTTCAATGTGTGCTGACAGCTTTTTGGCTTCGCTGTCTTTGGCGACTTCCGATAGTGAAGATGCAAATAGACGCGCCGCGTTGAGCGGTTGCATCAAGTCATGGCTTACTGCCGCCAAGAACCGTGATTTGGACTTCGATTCCAAATCCGAGCGCTGCGTCGCTTCCACCAGCTGCTTGTTAAGTTGTTCTAATTCTCGAGTCCGTAGACGTACCCTTTCTTCCAATGTCTCGTTGGCGTCTTTCAGTGCTTGCTCTGCATCACGGAATACGGTGATGTCGGTAAAGCTCATCACAAAGCCACCACCTGGCATTGGGTTACCTTGCACCTCTATCACGCGACCATCGGGACGAACCCGAGAAGAGGTGTGCCGAGTTCCTTGCTCAAGGTGATAAACACGGCGACGAACGTGGTCATCAGGGTCACCAGGGCCACACAACCCCTGCTCTGCATTGTGCCGAATCACATCCGCAATCGGTCGACCTACTTGAATCAGGCCTGGCGGAAATTCAAAGAGTTCTAAATAGCGTTGGTTCCACGCTACCAAGCGTAGTTGCTTATCGACGACCGCAATACCTTGTCCAATATGCTCAATCGCGCCTTGGAGTAAACCCCGACTAAAATCGTACAGTTCAGAGGCTTCATCGACGATAGTCGCCACCTCTTCAAGCTGCATGTTTCTTCCTTGCAGAGCGGAAGTAAGTACTAACTTAGCAGAAGATGCTCCAAATACCCCTGCTAGCACACGCTCCGTATGCCGAATCAGAGAAGATGGCGCTTGTTGATTCGGCATTAACTCTTCTCGTTGCTGGCTCCAGTAGGCTTGAAACGCCGCTTTAACTCGCGTTCGTCCTACAAATCTGGACGCTAGCATTTCCAGTTCTGCAACCGTAACGCGGCTCTGGTACAGACTCATATTTTCGCTTTCAGGCAACGGTGTACCAACGAATGATGCCGATTGTAAGCGCTCACTTAGGCTTGGTCGGGTAGCCATAGAAACCACAACAAAACACACTGCATTAGCGACCACGCTGAGGATCATCCCCCAATCTGAAATCGCGATATCAAAACTAGCCAATACCTCTGGTGGTGTAATCAACCAGATCAGGAAGTTATTACTGGCGTCTCCGGCAAGCATGTCTGTTTGGCTCATTAACGTAATCAACCAGGTAGCAAAACCCACCGCGAGGCCAACATACACACCTTTCTTATTCCCTTGACGCCAATACATACCGCCAACCAGCGCAGGAGCGAATTGCGTGATAGCCGCGAACGAGAGAAAGCCGATAGCAGAAAGTGAATGAATGGTGTCCAACGCTTGATAGAAACACCACGCGCCAATCAACAAAACTAAAATCAAACCACGGCGGATCCGCAGTAATAATTCAGAAAAATGGTGGTGGTTACGCTGCGTCAGTCGCATGCGACGCAATAGCAATGGCATAACCAAGTCATTCGAGACCATGATCGCTAAGGCAATCGTCGATACGATAACCATGCCGCTTGCCGCTGAAGTACCGCCTAGAAACGCAAGCAAGGCGATTTCACTCGCCCCGACCGACATCGGCACACTGATGACATAAGTATCAGGCGAAGCGCCACTCAAGAGGCCTTGCCCTACCCACGCAATAGGTAAAACAAAAATCCCCATTAAGATCAGATAAATGGGGAACAACCAACGAGCCACGTGCAAATCTTGAGCACGTTCATTTTCCACCACCATCGTATGGAATTGTCGCGGAAGGCAAACGATCGCCAGCATGGTCAGTACAGTATGAATCAATATAGTCGGGATATTTGGTGACTGATACGTCTGCGCGGCAACATCAAGTAAGCTCAAACTCTCGGTGTTCATCGCCAACCAAACAATGAAGACACCGACCACTAAAAAAGCCAGCAGTTTGATAATGGATTCGAAGGCAATTGCCATCATCATCCCACGATGGTGTTCCGTGTTATCAATGTGGCGGGTACCGAATAGCATCGTAAAAATCGCCAATGCGACCACAACAAACCACGACACGCTATCGTTTTGATAACCAAAATCAGTAGCCAGCTCTGGTGCAATAATTTCAAGCCCCATAGTGATACCACGCAGCTGTAAAGCGATGTACGGCAAAATTCCCGCAACCGCTATGAGCGTAACAACCACGGCCAAACCTTGGGATTTACCGTAGCGTGCTCCGATAAAGTCAGCAATCGACGTGATGTGTTCCCGTTTAGCAATCAAAATAAGCCGAGCTAAAACGCGCCATCCGATGGTAAACACTAAAATGGGAGCAATATAGATGGGCAAGAAAGACCAAGGATTACTGCTGGCCTGCCCGACCGTGCCGTAGAAGGTCCATGATGTACAGTACACCGCAATGGAAAGGCTATAAATCCAAGGCCGCCAGCGCGCTAGCCACCTTTTCTGAATGTCGCCGTACCACGCGATGATAAATAAAGCTCCCAAATACGCTAAAGAAACGGGAACCACCAGCCATCCTTGCATCCGATATCCTTTCTTGCCTTTCTTGCTACTTTTAAAGCAAGAGAATAAAAAAACCTCTCCATGAGGGAGAGGTTTCATTTAACACTGCTTTGATAAAGGAGACAAAGCTTAGTTTTTAACCTTTGTTACATAAGTCTAATTCTGTGTTTCAAGTGGCTTGTCTGATACATCAACCACCTGATGTGGGTCTTGCGAATCAAGCTTGATGAACAGAGCCAATAACCCCATCGCGGCCATGCCCCAGAACACAAGCGGTCCCCAGTGCTCATAACCCCAGCCACTCAATACGGTCATTAACGCGATAAATGCGCCCAACGGAATCGCGTTATACAACGCTTGCAACGCTACGATCTTATTTTCTTCGGAGTTTTGGATATATTGGATCGCGGCAATGTGTGCGGTAGCGAAAGTCACACCATGCAATAGTTGAACAATCACCAAAGCAATAATTGATGTTGTCGACGCCGTAATACCCCAACGCATCATTACACCAACGGCAGCAGCAATAAACAGCGCGCGTATTGACCAACCTACGAATAAACGCTTACTCAGTGCAAACACTGCCACTTCTGCGGCCACCCCCAAGCTCCATAAGTAGCCAATGACATCTTCCGAGTGACCAGCAGCCTTCCAGTGAATCGCACTAAAGCCGTAGTAAGCCGCATGACTGCCCTGAATTAGTGACACCAACACTAAGAATTTTAGTATCGGCTTGTCGGTCAAAAGAGCGGTCAGCTTTGGACGTTCTGCGCTTTGCCCACCGTGCGTTACAGGCATTGGGTTAGTCGGTCGCATAGCAAACAGCAACGAGATAAACACGCCGAACATCGCAGTGTACAAGATCATATCGGAGCCAAATTCAGCCACCAGGTAGCCCACTGCCGTCGAGCCTGCGATAAAGGCGATCGAACCCCATAGCCGCGTGCGGCCATAATCGAGCATTTTCAGGCGAGCGTAGTAATTTGCCATCGCGTCCGACAACGGAATAATCGGTCCACAACAAAGATTGAACAACACTGTCGCTAGTGCCATTAACCAAAAGCTACCACCCGTAAAAAAGTGAAATCCAACAAAAAGGAGGGCAGCGAAACTCAACCAACGTAAAGCAGGCATAAGATGTTCGACTTTGTGTACTCGTGGGGTGATCACGATATTGGCAACACAACGTGTCGCAAGGCCTAACCCGACCAGCAAACCGATATCTGTCGAAGATACGCCCTGATCCTTAAACCAAAGTGACCAAAATGGCAGATACACGCCATACGCAAAGAAGAATCCGAGAAAGTACTGGGAAATCCAGCCATACGGAGAAGGTTTCAACATTACTAATATCCTAAAACGGGAACACCAACGTTCGAGCCGGGAATTATGGATCGCCATGCGTATTATAAAAAGGGAAGAATAAGAAACTTATCGTTTCCTCGATGGAATACTAACTTTGCGACATTTGGCATCTTCAAGCGAAAACATCGTAATTTAGACCAAAGTCGTCTGGCTTCCGGTAAGAAATTTGTCAGACTTAGAGAGTGTTCCTTCCATCATTATTGGGTGTTCTCATGCCTGACAAATTTAACATGCAATCTCCACCGTTCGATCGCTTAACTGAAGCACAACAAACGCGACTGCGATCGTCTCTGGACGTCGCCTACTATCGAGCTCGAGATGTTATTTTATCCTGCGGACAGAAGAACCCCCACTTACATATTCTGATCAAAGGCGCGGTAGAAGAGCGCTCCAACGATCAACAGGAAGTGTTCGCACATTATGCCAACGACGATATGTTCGATGTACGCTCGTTACTTGAAGACAAGGTACGTCATCACTACATCGCGCTTGAGGACACGCTCTCTTACCTACTGCCGAAAGAAATTTTCCTTGCCCTTTACAACGAAAATGGCCAGTTTGCAGCCTATTTCGATAACAATTTATCGAAACGGCAAGAGCTCATCGAAGCGGCCCATCAACAGCAAAACTTAGCGGAGTTTATTCTCACTAAAGTTGACCGCAGCATTTATCACCCACCGATGATCCTCGAACCAAATACACCAATTAACGAGGTAACACGTTCCTTAAAAGAAAATGGGATTGACGCTGCATTGGTTCAACTCCATGGCGATGATCCACGATTGGAAAAATGGCCATCAGCCCACCCGTACGCAATAGTAACTCGTACTAATATGCTGCATTCTGTGATGATAGATGGTTGCGCGCTCGACACACCAGTGGGTGAGATCGCGAGCTTTCCTGTTTATCACGTTGATGATGGTGACTTTCTATTCAACGCCATGATCACAATGACCAGAAATAGAATGAAACGCCTCATGGTATGTGAAGGCAACCGAGCCGTCGGCATGCTGGATATGACCCAAATTCTCAGCGCGTTTTCAACCCACTCTCACGTGTTAACGCTCAGTATTGCTCGAGCAAGCAGCGTGGAAGAGCTCGCTTTGGCCTCAAACCGCCAACGTCAATTGGTCGAGAGCTTATTGAAAAACGGCATCCGCACTCGCTTCATCATGGAGCTTATCTCAGCCGTAAACGAGCAAATTATCGAGAAAGCGTTCGAGTTAGTGATACCACCAGCCTTGCACGACCATTGTTGCTTGATCGTACTCGGCTCTGAAGGCCGAGGAGAGCAAATTCTCAAAACCGATCAAGACAATGCCCTGATTATTCAAGATGGTCTGGAATGGCCTCATTGCGAACAAGTGATGCAATCCTTCACACACACCCTACAACAGCTCGGTTATCCACTTTGCCCTGGCAAAGTGATGGTTAACAACCCAAAGTGGGTCAAAACACAGCAAGAATGGATAAGCACCCTAAACCACTGGATAGCTAAAGCCGAACCAGAACAAATCATGGACTTAGCCATTTTCAGTGACGCCCATGCTGTTGCTGGGAATTGCGATCTGCTGGCTCCAATTGCGGCGCATCTTCGTGACACAATGAAAGATCGCATGTTGATACTGTCTGACTTTACTCGCCCTGCCTTGCAGTTTTCGGTGCCCCTAACTCTATTTGGCAACGTAAAAAGTGCTAAAGACGGATTGGATATTAAACGCGGCGGTATTTTCCCAATTGTACACGGCATTCGCACCTTGTCTTTGGAATATGCCATTGAAGAGAAGAACACGTTTGAACGCATTGAAGCTCTGAGAAATAAGCGCATCTTAGAACCCGAAACAGCAGATAATCTCAACGAAGCACTGAAATTGTTCTTTAAACTTCGCCTTAATCAGCAACTCAAAAAGCAAGAAGCGTTGAATAACATTGATATTAAACAACTGGATAGAACTGAGCGTGATTTGCTTCGCCACAGCTTACATGTGGTGAAGAAATTTAAGCAATTTTTAGGCTTCCATTATCAAATTCGTGATTAACCCTGATTTTCATAAATCACAGAGGCGTAAGCAATGAACTGGTTACAACGCAAATACTGGTACTACAAATTGAAAGGCTCGCCTTATCAGTCGCTGTTTTGCACGCCAGATAAAACAGAATACGTCTCTCTTGACTGCGAAACCACCAGCCTTGACCCAAATCGTGCCGAGCTGGTGACTATTGCAGCCACCAAGATCATCGACAACCGCATCATCACCAGTCAACCATTTGAAGTCCGCTTACGCGCGCCACAATCGCTCGACTCTGGCTCGGTCAAGATCCATCGAATTCGCCACCAAGACTTAGTCGATGGCATCAGTGAAAAAGAGGCGCTGCTCGAGCTGCTCGACTTTATCGGCAACCGACCACTTGTGGGCTATCACATTCGTTACGATAAAAAGATCTTAGACCTTGCTTGTCTGCGGCAACTTGGCTTCCCACTTCCTAACCCACTCATCGAGGTCAGTCAGATTTATCACGATAAGTTGGAACGACATTTGCCGAATGCCTACTTCGACTTAAGTCTGGATGCCATTTGTAAACACCTCGAACTTCCTATCCAAGACAAACACGACGCCTTGCAAGACGCGATTTCTGCCGCTTTGGTCTTTGTCCGCTTAACGAAAGGCGATTTACCCAACCTAACCGCGCCGTATACATAAAAATCAGTTGACCTAGCTCCCAGAAATACTTTTGTTTCAGCGATTTCCCGGCGCTTCCATCACTCTCATCCTAAAGTCTAATTGTGGAAATACGCGCGGTGACTGACAGTTATAAGCACAACGTCGTCATTACCACGACCAAGTTATTTAGAACCAAAAAACAGCCCTACAAAAATATATTCAAAATCTTATCTAGATTGGTGTAAGGCCGAGAAATAAGGCACAAGGAGAGAAGCCATGAGCGAAGCCCACGTTTATCCGGTAAAAGAAAATATTAAAACTCATACACACGCGGATAATGATACTTACTTAGCCATGTATCAGCAGTCGGTAACCGATCCAGAGGGCTTCTGGAACGAACACGGCAAAATCGTTGATTGGATCAAACCTTTCACCAAAGTAAAAAGCACTTCTTTCGACACTGGCCATGTTGATATTCGCTGGTTTGAAGATGGCACACTGAACGTCTCGGCTAACTGTATTGACCGTCATCTTGCAGAACACGGGGACGACGTCGCCATCATTTGGGAAGGCGATGATCCAGCCGACGACAAAACACTCACTTTCAACGAACTGCACAAAGAAGTGTGTAAATTCTCCAACGCATTGAAAGAGCAAGGCGTACGCAAGGGAGACGTGGTGTGTCTATACATGCCAATGGTGCCAGAAGCCGCTGTGGCTATGCTCGCTTGTACCCGTATTGGTGCGGTTCACACCGTAGTATTTGGCGGTTTCTCACCAGAAGCACTATCCGGCCGTATCATCGACTCTGACGCTAAAGTCGTGATCACCGCAGACGAAGGCGTACGTGGCGGACGCGCTGTTCCACTGAAAAAGAACGTGGATGAAGCACTAACCAACCCAGACGTAAAAACCATCAATAAAGTCGTCGTGCTTAAACGTACAGGTGGTGATGTTGAATGGCATGAACACCGTGATGTTTGGTGGCACGAAGCAACAGCCAACGTTTCTGACGTTTGCCCACCAGAAGAGATGAAAGCCGAAGACCCGCTGTTCATCCTCTACACATCTGGCTCGACAGGTAAACCTAAAGGCGTACTACATACTACAGGCGGTTACCTCGTCTACGCGGCAATGACCTTTAAATATGTCTTCGATTATCAACCAGGTGAAACCTTCTGGTGTACCGCGGATGTGGGCTGGATTACAGGCCATACTTACCTAATTTATGGTCCACTAGCGAACGGGGCCAAAACCATTCTGTTTGAAGGTGTTCCAAACTACCCAAGCACGGCTCGGATGAGTGAAGTGGTTGATAAGCACCAAGTGAACATTCTCTACACTGCGCCAACCGCTATTCGTGCACTAATGGCAAAAGGTAACGAAGCGGTAGCAGGGACATCTCGTTCAAGCTTACGTGTGATGGGTTCAGTAGGTGAGCCTATCAACCCTGAAGCGTGGGAGTGGTACTACAAAACGATTGGTAACGAGAGCTCGCCTATCGTTGATACTTGGTGGCAAACAGAGACCGGCGGTATCTTAATTGCACCACTACCAGGTGCAACAGATTTAAAACCAGGCTCAGCAACTCGACCATTCTTCGGAGTCCAACCTGCACTGGTTGATAACATGGGCAACATCATTGAAGAAACCGCAGCAGAAGGTAACTTGGTGATCCTTGATTCATGGCCAGGTCAGATGCGCACTGTTTATGGCGACCACGAGCGCTTTGAACAGACCTACTTCTCAACCTTCAAGGGAATGTACTTTACTAGTGATGGAGCTCGTCGTGACGAAGACGGTTACTACTGGATCACGGGCCGTGTTGATGACGTACTAAACGTGTCGGGTCACCGCATGGGTACCGCTGAAATAGAATCGGCTCTTGTCGCACATCATAAAATTGCTGAGGCCGCTATTGTGGGCATTCCGCATGATATCAAAGGCCAAGCTATCTACGCTTACATTACCTTGAACGATGGTGAATTCCCGTCAGCAGAGCTACACAAAGAAGTAAAAGATTGGGTGCGTAAAGAGATTGGTCCAATTGCAACACCAGATGTACTGCACTGGACGGATTCCTTACCGAAGACTCGTTCTGGTAAGATCATGCGTCGAATCCTGCGTAAAATTGCAACGGGTGATACCAGCAACCTCGGAGACACATCAACGCTTGCCGATCCGAGCGTTGTAGATAAACTTATCGCAGAGAAAGCAGAATTGGCATAAATTCAACCAACTGTTTTAAAAGCACTTTAAAAACCGCCATCACTCATGGCGGTTTTTTGCTTTAGTGCACAAATTGGCCACACAAAAAATATGGCAATTATGTTGTTTTTGTTAACTTGGTTACAGAAACGAGAGTGGCTATTAGGAGATTAGACCAGTAAATTGCTGCTAATTGCTATGAATTAGCTATAATCTTGGTCGATTTTTTAAAATTTGCTCGGTTTTAACAAAAAAATCGTGCTGAACTATCGTATATTTGGGAATATAAACGTTCCACTCACGATAAGGGAAGATAGCAACACAATGTCTGCAAAGTCACGGATTCTTGTTCTAAACGGACCAAATCTTAATCTATTGGGTCTGCGCGAACCGACACACTATGGTCACAGTACCTTAGCTCAAGTTGTGGATACTCTTACAGAGCAAGCCCATAACGCTGGGGTAGAACTGGAACACCTACAATCAAATCGTGAGTACGAACTGATTGAAGCCATTCACGCTGCCTATGGCAAGATTGACTTCATCATCATCAATCCAGCGGCTTTCACTCATACTAGTGTGGCGCTGCGAGATGCATTACTTGGCGTCGCCATCCCATTTATTGAGGTGCACTTATCAAATGTGCACGCACGTGAACCATTCCGTCATCACTCTTATCTGTCAGATAAAGCAGAGGGTGTGATTTGCGGTTTAGGCGCACAAGGTTATGAATTTGCTCTGTCTGCAGCGATCAATAAGCTACAGGCAAAGTAACCCTAACACTCTGCAACCCTACGAGGGTTGTCTTAATCACAAGATAAAAGAGAAAGAAAAGATGGATATTCGTAAAATCAAGAAGCTAATTGAGTTAGTTGAAGAGTCTGGCATTGCTGAGCTAGAGATCTCTGAAGGTGAAGAGTCAGTGCGCATCAGCCGTCATGGCACTGCAGCCCCTCAAGCACCAATTCACTACGCAGCAGCTCCAGCGGCGGCACCTGCTCCAGTAGCAGCGGCACCAGTAGCGGAAGCGCCAGCAGCAGAAGCTCCAGCAGCAACACCTGCAGGTCACCAAGTTCTTTCTCCAATGGTTGGTACTTTCTACCGCTCTCCAAGCCCAGACTCTAAAGCATTCGTAGAAGTGGGTCAGAAAGTAAATGCTGGCGATACTCTATGTATTGTTGAAGCAATGAAAATGATGAACCAAATCGAAGCGGACAAATCTGGCGTTGTTACAGCAATCCTAGCTGAAGACGGCCAACCAGTTGAATTCGACCAACCTCTTGTTGTAATCGAATAAGCGGGGCTTGCCTTATGCTAGACAAAGTAGTCATCGCGAACCGAGGTGAAATTGCACTTCGTATTCTTCGCGCTTGTAAAGAATTAGGTATTAAGACCGTCGCTGTTCACTCAACAGCGGACCGCGATCTTAAGCACGTACTACTCGCAGACGAAACCGTATGTATCGGCCCTGCTCGTGGTATCGACAGCTACCTAAACATTCCACGCATCATTTCTGCAGCAGAAGTGACTGGTGCTGTGGCTATCCACCCAGGTTACGGCTTCCTGTCTGAGAACGCAGACTTCGCAGAGCAAGTTGAGCGCAGTGGTTTCATCTTCGTTGGTCCAAAGGCAGACACTATCCGCCTAATGGGCGATAAAGTATCTGCTATCAATGCAATGAAGAAAGCAGGCGTTCCTTGTGTACCGGGTTCTGACGGCCCTCTAGACAATGACGAAGAGAAAAACAAAGCATTTGCTAAGCGCATTGGTTACCCAGTAATCATCAAAGCATCTGGCGGCGGCGGCGGTCGTGGTATGCGTGTTGTTCGCGCAGAGAAAGACCTTATCCAAGCCATTGCAATGACACGTGCTGAAGCAAAAGCGGCGTTCAACAATGACATGGTTTACATGGAGAAATTCCTAGAAAACCCTCGTCACGTTGAAGTTCAGGTTATTGCTGACGGTCAAGGCGGCGCAATCCACCTTGGTGAGCGTGACTGTTCAATGCAACGTCGTCACCAAAAAGTAGTGGAAGAAGCTCCAGCACCTGGTATCACCGAAGAAATGCGTAAGTACATCGGTGAACGCTGTACTCGTGCATGTATCGAGATCGGTTACCGCGGCGCAGGTACGTTTGAATTCCTATACGAGAACGGTGAGTTCTACTTCATCGAAATGAACACTCGTATTCAGGTAGAGCACCCAGTAACAGAGATGGTTACTGGCATCGACCTAATCAAAGAACAGCTTCGTGTTGCAGCGGGTCAGCCTCTGTCATTCACTCAAGATGATATTAAGATCCGTGGCCATGCGATTGAGTGTCGTATCAACGCAGAAGACCCTGAGCGCTTCCTACCATCTCCGGGTAAGATCGAGCGTTTCCACGCTCCTGGCGGTATGGGTGTACGTTGGGAATCTCATATCTACACAGGCTACACAGTTCCACCTCATTACGATTCAATGATTGGTAAACTGATCACTTACGGTGAGAACCGTGATGTAGCGATTGCACGTATGAAAAACGCACTGGGTGAGATGATCATCGAAGGCATCAAAACTAACGTGCCACTGCAGTTCTCCATTATGAATGACGAAAACTTCCAACACGGTGGTGCAAACATCCACTACCTAGAGAAGAAGCTTGGCTTACAATAAGCCTAAGCAAACGTCTTAAAAAATGCCCACTCCCGTGGGCATTTTTGTTTTCAGCCCTAAACCACCTACTTCAGTAGGTGGTTATCATCCGTTTCGGCTTTGCCTGTAAAACTACTCA